>JABDLW010000764.1 GCA_013001805.1 Saprospiraceae bacterium
ACGCTTCGGTCGGTATCTTCGACCTGACCTTCCCGCAGCCATTGCGGGACGCTCTAGCCTCCAAAATTAGAAGCTTCAGTATTGTGGAGCCAAGGGGAGTCGACCCTACCGACGCTTCGGTCGGTATCTTCGACCTGACCTTCCCGCAGCCATTGCGGGACGCTCTAGCCCCCAAGATTAGAAGCTAAGTTGTGGAGCCAAGGGGAGTCGACCCTATCGACGCTTCGGTCGGTATCTTCGACCTGACCTTCCCGCAGCGATTGCGGGACGCTCTAGCCCATATCTTTTTAATCTGAGTTGGGCTTTGCATTATTAATCAACCATTGAATGTAGTTACGACTTTTCTTTCGCTTTACTTCCATTTCTCTTTTAACTGCCAAAGACCTGGTTGCAAAGGTTTCTGAATAAGCAAGTATCCAAGGTCTTCCGGTTTTGGTAGATTTGGATCTTCCGGTATTGTGGTCTTGTAATCTTCGCTGCACGTCATCCGATGATCCGATATAATATCGATCGCGCGTTTCACTAAAGAGAATGTACATGTAGAATTTTTTGATCTGCTCATCCATAGGAAAAAAAGCCCCAGAAATTGGGAGTTTCAGTTTTGTGGAGCCAAGGGGAGTCGACCCTGCAGACGCTTCGGTCGGTATCTTCGACCTGACCTTCCCGCAGCCATTGCGGGACGCTCTAGCCTCCAAAATTAGAAGCTTCAGTATTGTGGAGCCAAGGGGAGTCGAACCCCTGACCTCTTGACTGCCAGTCAAGCGCTCTAGCCAACTGAGCTATGGCCCCAAAGTAAAAAATGCGGCACTGTCAAGCACCACAGCTTTTTGGCGGTGCAAATTTACAATTTTCTCCTACTCCACCCTGATTTTTGCAAAAATGTTGCATCGATTGCAGGAATTAGCTATTCAATCCGTTCATAAAGTACCATTTTAGTAGCTTGGCGAAATAATCATGGTTTCCTGCTTGACTAACTTATCTCGAAGACTTCTTGATTTAAAAGATGCATCCAGCCCCCCACCTTTCGGGAACCTTCAGGCCATGAACGGGGTAATTAGAGGTACCCTGAAGATCCTGTTGATCATATCATTTCTTGCACCAGCAAGGTATGTGTGTAGTCAGTCTAATGTGATTTTCAAGACTTTGGATCGAAGTGCCGGCCTTTCTCAGAACACAGTATTTGCCACTATACAAGACCGGGACGGATTCATTTGGTTTGGGACCCGGGACGGATTGAACAAATATGATGGTTACCAGTTCCGTGTCTTTCGCTCCTCTGGAGATGTTGTTGGTGAGCTTGCCGACGACGATATCAGAACGCTGATGTATGACAGTACTTTGAATGTAATTTGGATCGGCACTCCCCGTGGACTTAGCAAATACAGAATCGAATCCAATCGCTTCGAAACATATAACTCCATTTACGAACAATGCCATGAGGAGATCCGGTTCTGTAAGCAGGATGAAAGCGGTAATTTCTTTGTAGGTTCGGGCAATTGCCTTTGGCAATACAATGAGATTCAGGATACATTTATTTCCATTGATCTCCAAGGTATCAATAAGGAGGGCCAGAGACCCGAGCTAACCGATTTCGTGCAGATTGCGGAAGACACTTATTGTATTGGCACCAGAGGTGGCCTGTTTGTCGGTTATCTGCATGGAAATACGATGGATTGTAGTCCCGTGGGTAATGAGTATCCCCAACTGGCAGAACTGGATAACCGCGCGATTACAATCACCCAGGTGGATCGAGAAGGAAATCTATGGATTGGATCTTCCAATGATGGTTTATTTATTTGTTCTGCGAAATTTCAGGTTCTTGACCACCATTCTTTGAACGAAGGTATCCAATCAAGGAGTGCCAATCGTGTGCAAGCCATCGCATTCGGCAATAATGGAGAAGCCTGGATCGGTACCGGAGACCGGTTATCTCAGTTTGACACTAAAGCAAAAGAAGTGCACCCCCAGCGGCTATCTGGTCAAGATGAGAAAGTGAGTGTGCGAAGTTTGCTGATCGATCGGAAAGGTAGTTTATGGGCCGGCACTTATTTTGCAGGAGTGAAATATCTCGATGCTGATTGGGGACAATTTTCTCACTTTCGGCCCGGCAGCTCCGGCTCGATCAATCATAAAGTTATTGGTTCAATGGTCGAGGACAAGAACGGACAGCTATGGATAGCGACCGAAGGAGGAGGTATCCACTACTTTGATCCTCACAAAGGCCGGGTTCTCAAAATCATTAAAGATGAATTAAGTGGCTCCAATATTAAGTCTTTGCTATTGGATGGATCAGACCTGTGGGCAGGAACCTATCAAAGAGGTTTGAATCGCTATGATCTAGAGAATGATGTAAGTGAGATTTTTCAATTTGACTTACAAGACCCGGGCTCGTTACCCCATGATAATGTCTATGATTTGCAAATCTATTTAGATGATTTATGGATTGCAACCTATGGAGGTGGATTGGCGAAGCTCAATAGGGAAACCGCCGAAATCACCCGCCTTCAACATCATTCTGGTGATACCAATTCGCTTTGTAATAATTTAGTTAGGGCTCTCTATCTGGACGGAAACAATGGATTGCTTGTGGGAACAGACAAGGGGCTGGACCGTCTCAAAGTAAAGAATGGAGAATATCATTTTGACCATGTTGTCAAGGATATAAAAGTCCTTAGCATCTTTCGGGATGCAAAGGGGACTCTGTGGATTGGTACCAGGGCTACCGGGTTACATAAACTTGTCGAAAAAAATCGAGTGTTCATTTATGACAATAGAAATGGTCTTGCCGGCAAGTCTGTTTTCGGAATAATGGAAGATGCATCGGGATATCTATGGGTGAGTACGGATCAGGGGATTGCCCGGTTTGACCCTGGGGCGGAGACTTTTATGGGTTTTAGTGATGCGGAAGAGCTCCAAAACCTGGAATTCAACTTTAATAGTTATATCAAAACCGAAGCTGGGGAAATGTACTTTGGCAGTACCAATGGTTTTGTGCGGTTTTATCCTGAGCGCATCAAGAATAGTAACTACCTACCTCCCCTGGTATTTAC
>JABDLW010000768.1 GCA_013001805.1 Saprospiraceae bacterium
CACCACGGAGCATGCCATACATTGCCTAAGAGATGCTTTGTTTGAACGCAAACTGATCCACAATGTGGTGCAGGTCAATATTCCAAATGACCGTTCATTTATGCATATCGATACGATTTTCACCCGAATAAATCATGATCATTTGGTGTGTTACCGGCCATTGGTATATGATGGTCTAAGCTCATACGTAACCGTCTACCGGAGTAATGGCAGCAGAGCTAAATACCATTCCCTCAAAGATTTTATTCACTCTGAAATCAATGCCGACATGGATTTCATTTTTAGCGGCCAGGGAATATCACCCTACCAGGAACGGGAGCAATGGACCGATGGTTGCAACCTGGTTGCCATCCGGCCTGGCGTTGCCATAACCTATGATCGCAATGTGCGGACCATGGAAGAATTAAGAAAATATGGGTATTCCGCTATGTCCGCCGAGGAATTTCTGGATGACCATATTGACCCGGATTCTATCGAAAACACGATAATTCAGATACCTTCAGGAGAACTTTCCCGCGCTCGCGGCGGATCACATTGTATGACATTTCCCTTGAGAAGAAAAAAAATCTAAGAATCATGGTTGTGTCTTTAGCGAGTTAGGATTGAGGCTTCCGGATCTCATACTTCAAGAACGATTATGACCTGCACCAGTGCACCGGAATGGCACTACATCTAATCCGACTATGCATTGAGATGCTCCGCTCTATTTTCCACACGCCGATTTAATTTGACTGAGCATTAGATGTGCAGCGCTCCTTTCCACTAAAACCACGAAAATTAACACTTCCAAAGCACCGAAATCCAACTATACTTGATGCGCCCAAGAATTGGGATTCTCGCTCCCTTTCCACAAAACCAATAAAATCTCCCCATGCCGAAGTGCAGGAATATCACTATAGTTGATCTGACTGAGAAATGAGATTCCCGGCTACTGTTCCTTAGACTGATTTAGCCTGAATATTGAGATTCCCGGCTCTCCTTCCTTCCACCGGTTTAGTTTGCCTAACCATTTGGATTCCCGGCTACTCCTCTTTAGAAAGATCAGACGTCAACCGTTCAACAAATTCCTCGAATCAACTAATCACCCAATAATCACCCTATTACCTCTTTGCCCTATTTAATACTTCATGATTTTAGCCGAGCCGACACCCACTCCTATTATGGTCCGCAAAGCATCATCCGTCTTTACATCTTGATCCAAACGTTCAATTTGATTTTCCCGCACATGAAAGATAAAGCCATTCGTGGGATTCGGGCCCGTTGGAACAAAAACCGTGATGTTACCACTATCATGTTCATCAGTAATAAAACCCGTCATTCTCGTGCCATTACCAAAAACATCGACCAAAACGACATCTGAAAAAGGCATTTTCTTGGCACCAGTGAACTGCTGCACTGTTTCTTTGATTACTCCATAAAGGGGTAATCTCAGTAGATAAGTCTTTTCTACATGCCGGAACGATCTCCTTCCTATCTGAGTCTTTACTGCCAAACCAATGATGAAACACAGAATAATGATGATGGTAAATGCAATCAGGCTTACCAGAAAGTCAGGAATCGGCAAATCAAATTCGTTTATTATCAGATTTGTAAGGGGAGCCAGCAGACCTACTACCAGTCCCAAAAGCAACTTAATGGTGAGGATAAAAATCGCCAATGGCAATAGCACCAAAAACCCACCAATGAGAGTGGTAATCACGAAGTTTCTTAATCTTGACATTCTATTGTTAAATTTGAAAATGTGTGTAAGCAAGAGAGATCATTAAATATCTTGTTGTCCTTTAGCTCTCTCTTATGCGCAACACCATTTCGATTCTTAAAGATCCCAATGCCGTCAAAAGTATTGTAACTTTCCTTTATGAACGATCTTAGTACATGAACACATTAGTTTTTCGTAATAATTTCGAAGTATTTTTTACCATATCAAGGCGGCAGAAACGAAGTATAGCAGGTGTTCTACGAGTTTCGACAACGAAGAGGTGGTGAAAACGACAAAGAAATTACAGATAATAATTAATGTGTTTGTGTACTAGTTAAAAAACCAATAATAAAATGAAATTTGGACATGTCAATCAGGAAGAAATTGATACGTTGACATTTACTCTTCCGGAAGATCACAAAATTAGTCGAGAGATCCTTAATGGCATAGATTACAAACCATCTTTTTTTGTGGGATGTGGCAAATGGGGCATTCCCGAATGGGTAGGGCCCCTTTATCCCGAAGGTACCAGGCAAAAAGACTTCTTATCCGCATACCTGACTAAATTCAACAGCATTGAATTAAATGGTACTTTTTACAGACTCAGTCGTTCCAGTATAGAGTCATGGGCTGAGCAGGCCGGTGCCTCAGACTTCCTGTATTGCCCCAAGTGGTCCCAGCGGATCTCGCACTTCAAGCGATTGTCTGATGTTGAAGAAAACACTAATTATTTCATGGAATCTGTCGCCCTATTGGGTAAGAACCTGGGCGCGACTTTCCTGACTCTCCCTCCCAACTTTGGCCCTAAGTATATTGACCGGGTGTTTGAATTCATCCGGCTTCTCCCCAAAAATTATCCGGCCCTACTTGAGTTCAGGCATCAGGACTGGTTTATCGAACCTGTATTTTCAGAAGTGATGTCGGCGCTGAAAGAAAGGGGTATCGGAGCTGTCATTACCGATGTAGCACTAAGACGGGATGCCTTGCATATGTGCCTGACCAGTCCCACTCTTTTCGTGAGATTTAATGGCTACGGCCTGCATCCAAGCGACTT
This sequence comes from Saprospiraceae bacterium, assembly GCA_013001805.1. Taxonomy (GTDB): domain Bacteria; phylum Bacteroidota; class Bacteroidia; order Chitinophagales; family Saprospiraceae; genus JABDMH01. The sequence goes on from JABDLW010000768.1 coordinate 2,754, forward strand.
TAAACGACTGGACGATTGGATTGATCGCCTGGTTACCTGGTCGGATAAGGGACTAAAAAAAGTCTTCTTCTTTATGCATCAGGAAAATGAAGCACACACCATTGCTCTCTGTGACTACTTCATAAAGAACATCAATAAAAAGCTAAGCACAAACCTTTTGCCATTAGACCTTCCTTCCGATTACTATAAGGTTTGACCCAAACTTCTGATTTTTCTGGATGAGATGCGAATTGTAATAGTATTTAGCCAACAATTCTATAATTTTGGCTGCTGTGCAATTGAGCGGGAGATCCAAATCTTTTGCAATGTAGCACCAGCCACCCTAGCTCAGATGGTAGAGCAACGCATTCGTAATGCGTGGGTCGAGGGTTCGAGTCCCTTGGGTGGCTCTATTACTATCTCAAGACGATAAAGACCTCAGTATGAAAACTTCCATCGTTGCCATTCTAATTCTACTAAGTTTCAATTGGACCAACCTTCATGGTCAGGAGCACCAACTCATTGCTTTCGATGGAGCTTTCGCCGATGTTTTTGGATATGACGTGGCGATCGACGGCGATTATGCTATTGTCGGCGCCCCATTGCAGGGTGGATTTGGCACGCAACAAGCCGGTGCTGCTTATATTTTTGTGCAGTCGGGAGGCATGTGGACCTATCAAAAGAAATTAACCCCTCCCTGGGGTGGTGACTTCGGGGATCAGTTCGGATATAGTGTGGATATCTCAGGAGACTACGCGATCGTAGGTGCGATCAACACCGATATATACAGCACATCAAACGCAGGTGCAGCCTACATTTACCAAAGAGGTGGTACACAATGGTA
>JABDLW010000778.1 GCA_013001805.1 Saprospiraceae bacterium
TCAAGCGCATTTTGGAGCGGCCTACCCCCAAGAGACCGGATAGCCAGCATCCCGTTTTCTACCTGCGTTAAAATCCGATAAGCCAGGTCAAAGTCGCCTTACTGGGTTTGGGCAACAGGGGTAGCGGTCAGGCCAGACTGGTGAATGCACTGTACCCGGAAAAGGCCAAAATTACAGCGATTTGTGACCTCAGAGAGGCACGAATAGCACCAACCCTTGATGCGCTCACTGCTGTAGGGCAGAAACCTGCTGTTTATTCAGGAAGAGAAGACGCATGGATGGAAATGTGCCGTAGAGATGATGTGGATCTGGTGATCATATGTACACCCTGGCAGGATCATGTCCCAATGTGTGTCTATGCCATGCAACAAGGAAAACACGTAGCGGTTGAAGTTCCCGCGGCAATGACTCTTCAAGGATGCTGGGACCTGGTTGACACTGCCGAACAAACGCAGCTAAACTGCATGATGCTGGAAAACGTATGTTACGGAGACGAAGAATTATGGGTTCTCAACATGGTACAAAATGGCGTGTTTGGCACGCTCACCTATGGGGAGGCAGCTTATATTCACAATCTCAGGGACAGCCTTTTTGGAGACGAAAGGTACTACAACGATTGGCGAATAAGATACCACCTAAAACAAGATGGTAATCTTTATCCCACCCATGGTTTGGGACCAGTAGCTCAGTATATGGATATAAACCGGGGTGACCGGTTTGATCACCTGGTTTCAATGAGTTCTGTGCAAGCAAGTCTTAGCGAGGTATCGAAGATGGTTGAAAGCACCAATGAATTTTATGACCGGGATGATTTCCTCCACGGTGATATGAACAATTCTTTGATTAAAACATCCCGGGGCCGGACGATACTGGTACAACACGATGTGGTAACCCCAAGACCCTATAGTCGAATTAATGCCCTGGCAGGCACCAAAGCTTATCATGAAGGATACCCCAGTCGGCTGTCAATTGCGGGAAAGGGTCACGATTGGCTCGACGAGACCACTTTCAAAGAATACCAAGAGAAGTATAGGCATCCCATCTGGGAAAAGCTGAAGGAGGGTATCGCAAAAAATGGTGGTCATGGGGGTATGGACTTCGTGCAGATGTACCGCCTGATTGACTGCCTAAATCACGGTTGGCTGTTGGATATGGATGTGTACGATGCTGCCGTATGGTCTTCAGTGGTAGAATTGTCAAAGATTTCAACCGAGCTTGGTAGTGTACCGGTAAAATGTCCTGATTTTACCCGGGGTGGCTGGAAGGACAAGAGAACATTGGGGATTTTCGAAAATATCTAATGGTAAAGGATTTTCCCCTGGATCATATTGGTGTCGCTGTATTGGATCTTGATCAGGCCACGGCACGCTATTCCCGTTTACACCCTGTTGAAATCCTTGGTGATGAAGAAGTGCCTTCACAAGAGGTCAGGGTACGCTTTTTGCAATTAGACGAAATGAAGATCGAGTTGCTTGAAGCCACTTCCACCGATAGCCCGGTGGCAAGATTTATCTCCAAAAGGGGTGAAGGACTGCATCACATTGCCTTTAGAGTGAAAGATATCTATCAACAAATGGAGCGCCTTAAATCGGAAGGTTTCGAATTAATACAAAAATCACCCATCCAGGGTGCCTTTAAAAAATTGATTTTTTTCATTCATCCCAAATCAATGGGTGGTACCTTGGTTGAAATATGCCAACCCACGGAAGACGATGGTTGAATGGTATCACTACTTGATTGCCATCGTTGGTGGAGTTCTTGCCGGTGGAATCAACACCCTCGCAGGGAATGGTTCGGCAATTACTCTCTCCATTCTTACGGAAGTACTTGGTTTACCTGGTAATTTGGCAAATGGTACTAACCGTGTTGGCGTGCTATCACAATCTGCTGCGGGCAGTTTCGCTTTTTACCAACATGGAAAACTAGACCTTATCCATAGCCGTCAAAATATTACCTGGACCGTGATTGGAGCTATATGTGGGGTTGGGCTGGCAATTCAGATCAGTAATGAGCAATTTTTATTTGTGTTCAAGTATCTTATGATTGCTATGCTGTTGGTATTATTGGTGAAACCGAAACGCTGGCTGAAGGAAACCAGTGATCATCGAAAAATTCAGTGGTGGATAGCGATTCCAATCTACTTCGCTCTTGGTATTTATGGTGGATTTATTCAGATGGGAATGGGAATCTTTTATCTTGCCACCATGGTGCTGGTGGCCAAATACAGCATGGTGGAGGGTAATGCATTAAAATCTTTTGTAGTAGCTCTCTATACGTTAATTGTTCTTGCGATTTTTCAATACAAGGGTCTGGTTAGATGGGATATAGGCCTGGTACTTGCCGCCGGTCAGACAGTCGGAGGATGGTATACGGCAAAATTCGCGAGCAGGCATCCACAGGCCAATAAGGTAGCTTATTGGCTACTAATAGTGATAGTGATACTGGCACTTGCCAATATGTTTGGTCTTCTGACTCTCCTCTGTTGGTGGTGTTAAACCAACCTTATTGATGGTGACTTCTTTCCGCCTTTCAGTTCATTTTTCAGGATTCTTTCTTTCTATGGGTAACCAAACATCCAGCAAAGCAATAGATAGTCAGAAAACAATATCTTGTACACTGTTCAAATAGTCATTTTTGGAAAGTATGTACACGGAATTGGAGCTAATTAATGGGCTGAAAAAACGAGATGTAATTGTTGTGAAGCATTTGTATGTGACATATTATCCGATGATAAGAGACCTCATTCAGAAGAATGGCGGATCAGAAGAAGATGCTTCAGATGTCTTTCAGGAAGGCATGGTAGTCGTCTTCGAAAAAACACAAGACAAGAATTTTAATTGGAGTAGTTCTATCAAGACTTATCTGTATGCCGTTTGCCGCAACAAGTGGCTGATGCACTTAAGACGTCAACGCACTCACAACACCACCTATCTGCAGGATAATGTGGAAGTAGCCGGAGATCAAAATGTACAAAGAGACATTGTTCACCAGGAAAAGAGGGAACTCATGCGAAAGCATTTTGGCTTCCTGGGGGATGACTGCCAGACGGTATTACGAATGTTCTTTGCAGGCAATTCGATGCGCAAAATTGCACAAGAAATGGGTTTTACCGAAGCCTATGCAAAGAAGCGCAAATTCACCTGCCAGCAAAAATTAATCCAGGCCATTTCCCTCGACCCTTTATTTAATGAATTGAGTGCATCATGATCACGGAAAAAGATATCCAAATTATCGAATCTTACCTTTCAAATAACCTTTCGGAGCAAGATTCAGCCGAAGTCAGAAGAAGGCTCAAGGACGATCCGGAATTTCGGAAGCACTTGGAAATTATTCGCGACTTACCACCAGCCATAACCTCCTCTTCTGATGCATTTAGGAGTGATCTGAAAGAGATCATGGCAAATACCCAACTTGATCAGGCGAAAACCCGAATACTCCCATTGAAAAAGATAATAATGGCCATCGCGGCAACGGTGGCATTATTTATCACCGTAAATCTTTTGATTCAGGATCGAACCCCGCAGGATTTATATGCCACGTACTTCACCATTCCTCCGGAAAACATTTCCGTGCGCAATAGTGAAGAAGTCAGTGAAATTCTGACCCAGGCATTAGCTGCGTATTCCGCAGAAAACTACGTACAGGCCAATGAATATTTTCGGACCTATCTTAATGCTACACCGGAGGACCAGGCAGCCCGTTTTTTCTACAGTCTTAGCCTGATGGCAAGTAATAATTTTGAAGAAGCCAAATCTAATTTACTTGCTCTCAAGGGAAAGGCTGAAAGCTTTAATACTTCGATAGAATGGTATTTGAGCCTGGTCTATTTAAAAAACGGCTTAATCGCAGATGCCAAAGTTGGATTGACGACACTTTCCTCAACTGATAATTCATACACAAGTAAAGCTCAGATTCTACTCAAAGAGATCGAATAGAGCACAATTATGTGGTAATGAATCTCCTCCTGAAGATCAACATGGCAATAGGTAGTGCAAGTATTATCAGTCCCCACAGCCACCATCGACTTTTCTCTACAAGTGGTGTAGGGTCGCCCTGCAATACAAAACCAGCCCAATAGAAGGGATGCAGGTTAAATTCTGCGGCGCCTTCCAGATATGAAAGTTTTGCTCGCCTTAACGCTTCATCTTTTGACAATCCACCGGATAATTGACTGTAAAAATCCTCCATTATATCCGCTGTACTGGCATCTTGCGCCGGCCAGAGACTCATCAAACGGCTGGGACATCCCGCATATGCAAAGGCTCGGCCGAGACTCTGTATGCCTTCTCCCTTCTGGATTTTACCAAATCCGGTGTTGCAAGCCGATAACACCGCCAAATCTGCATCCAAATTCATACTGAACAGTTCCCAGGCATGTAAATTACCGTCATCAGCCGTATCACCTTCGATAGTGAACAATAAGCGGGAGTTGAGTGGATTGATGTCATCAATGATGGCATGGGTAGCCAGATGTATAATTTCATAGTTTTTTCCGATGCTCTTGAACAAAGACTCATGCGCATCGAATTGCTGAAAGTAATCTCCATCAAAAAAAGTTGCTAAAGATTCTACTTCACGTTGAGCCCCTTTTAGTTCAGCAAGACCACCTCTCACCAGATCATTATATGCAAGAAGGTCAGGTTCATCCGGATCTCCATCTTCATCTCTGTCATTAAAATTAGGTGCAAATGCCAGATAACGCACATCTTTATTTGACCTTCGTTCTTTCATCATCTGATCTCGGAAAGTAGCTGAATAGGAGTAGGAAATTGCATGCTCTTCCAGCAAATAAGCATTCGAAATCGAGACCTCACCGCTCTCATTTTTTACTAGTACTTCAAAAGGAATATACCCCAACTCATTGTCCAGAATGAAAGTCAGATGCTGACCATTAAGTCTCTCATCAAAGGGAAGCATTAAATCACGGTAAAGACGGTTGCTTATATTTCTGAAGTGTGACAAATCGCCACCGGGGTCAGCTAGTGTGAGGCGAAGTTCATTAATACGCTCTAGAAATCCTTCTTCAATATTAATTTTAATAAAGTCTGCAAATGTAGATCCAAAAACAAAAGCATAAAGATCTTCCTGTCCCAGGAAGTATTCTATTAATACTTCATCGTCCGTAAGAGATTTTTGCACATCACTGGCCGTTATAGTGGCCGCTTCATATTTTAATTGAAAGTATTTGGGATAGTTTTTCTCAATGTCATCAATGAAGAGATCATACTGATTTTTGAGGTTAAATATCTTATTTTGCAGGTCTGCTTCCGCTTCCTCATTTCCTTCCAGAAGTAGCTGCTCATAATAACCCAGATTTCGTTTTAATGTGCTTTCCTTTTCTTGCAGCTCCAGAGGAATTCCGGCAAATTCCCTTGCCCGCGTTTCATTCAGGGCAGCGACTAATAATGCTGCTTTATTCTTTTCAGAAAATTTAAAGGCCTGGTCTAAATACTGATCTTCTTTCGACTTTTCATAAAGCATAAAAGCTACGGCAATTGCATGCTCATAAACGGGGTCAAATTCCGCTTTCAAATTGGCCACGGAGCCTTTGGATTTATAACTAAATTGTGCAGCATCAATGGCTTCGATTGCGCGGGAAAATGTGGTCATCGCCAATTTTAGCAGCTCTTCATCTTGTGTTTGCTGAGAATAATCTTTTAAGATCTGACCTTTCTCTCCCAGGACCATAGCTAATGTT
>JABDLW010000794.1 GCA_013001805.1 Saprospiraceae bacterium
TTAAAGTGCAGGAAAAACCAAGCAAATCTGGCTGTGATGGTTTATGGATCAGGTAAAAGCAATCACCGCGTTGTCAGTGCCTCCACTTTTTCTTGCAAAACCACGATTTGTCTTTGCTGTTCCTGAATGGCTTTGGTCAAAATCGGAATAAAATCGGTATACTTCAACATTAGATATTCTGACTCATCCATCTGACCCACTATTTCGGGAAATATCGATTGAATCTCCTGGGCAATAAATCCGTACTCCTTGCGCTGCGGATTTTGGGTGTGGTTATAGTAATAAGCCCTTGGTTTAAGTTGCATTACTTTCTTCAGAATTCGATCGGATAAATCGCAAATGGAATGTTTTAACCGTTGATCAGAGGGAGAGTAGCTGCCAGATGCATCATCAAATGTCCCAACCAACGAGCCATTATAGTATAATAGTAAGTCATCCGCAGCCACTTCAAAAGACCATTTATCACCATCGGTATCGTTTTCCAAAGCCAGTGCCTCCTCTCCTGCAGAACGTTGTTTAATGTGTAGATGCGCTTCCGGACTGGTTTTATGTATACCCACTAAACGATCATCCGCATCTATTGAAATAAGATTGTAGCCCGATACCGCATTTTTCTGATAGTAAATATGCATTTTGGGTTCACCAGCAGAGCCGGGATTGGCATTAATGGAAAAAAACCGGTCATCAACTGTGGGCAAAGATCTGAATTGCAGCCGGGTAAAGTCATCACCAGCCGTCTCGCGCAATTCCAGTGTCGGTTTATCGGAGTCCGAGTTGTGCCAGAGAGCCAGACGGGCATCAGTAGCAGGTCCTCCCATGATGGCATGACCAGCGTCATCAATCTGCAAACGTACGGTGTTGCCGGTGATGAGTCGAATCTGATCTTCACTGGAAATGTCAACGTCTCCACTATCCAGGTCATTGTCGATCCGCAGGGCATGGTTCTCAAAACTAATCAGTCCCTTTTGCACGCTATCGCTATCATAAAAACTGATGTTACTAAAGGGCTGCACCAGATGCAAAGTGCCATCAATTTCCACATTCCCCTGGGTATAAGCCAGGTGGTATGATGCGGCAGTAATTAAAAGAAAGACCAATATTTTTTTCATAGGACTGGCAGTTAGATCATCTACGGGTTTTCACTGGTATCAAATGTAAAATAGGCCGAAAAAAGAAGCATCACATGAATATGTGATATTCGAGATCCAGGAAGAAACCGAGTCGGTCGGTAAAATCGTGCATTCTTCCATCATGTAACATAGTTTCCATGATTTGAATCATGAGTCCAAGACTCCATTGACAGACAGTGGCAACTTTGGGGAAGGGATTGATGGAACATCTCCAACATCCCTGGTCACTTTTCTTAACTAATGCATAATCAATGAAATACTTCGCCTACCTCCTAATGCTTTCAATTTATTACTATCCGGTTTTTTCCCAAAATACTTCCATCGAAACCGAAGGATCGATCACCATTGGAAATGACACTTCTCCTACTGTTGCTCCCGGTACCATACGTTTTAATGGCAGTGATTTTCAGGGATGGGATGGCAATAAATGGGTATCGCTTTCCATCGGCAATGTGGTGGAAAACTCGACCGATGGATCAGGAGGTAGCTATCCATCCCTGCAAATTGGATCGCAGGTATGGATGGCCAGGAATCTCAACACTAAAAAATTAAATGATGGAACCGACATTGATGTAGAAACCGACGGTGCCACCTGGGGCTCTCTAACTACCACCACGATGAGTTATTATCAAAATGGTGAAGCAGAAAATGGTCCGGTCTACGGAGCTCTATATAACTGGTGGGCGGTAGAAACCGGAAAGCTTTGTCCCAGTGGCTGGCGGGTGCCCACCCTGGATGACTGGAACATATTATTTAACTACCTGGGAACCCCTATAGCAGCGGGAGGTAGTATGAGAGAAGCCGGATTGGTACACTGGAAGAGCCCCAACGTCGGAGCTACCAACAGCAGTGAATTTACCGCCCTGCCAGCTGGATTCAGACATGACATCGGTTCTTTTCATTCGCTGACCGAATGGACTTATTGGTGGAGTTCGGCAATGGACTCCACGAATACAAACAATGCCTGGTATCAGACTACAGGGTACGGTGGTGCCGGAATTAATACCACTTCCAGGCCTAAAGTCTGGGGACTCAGTGTACGCTGCGTTAGAGAGTGACGAAATTAATTATTAGTTTTTCCAATCCAATTCTTTACGCCAACAAAAATGCTTTGCCTGCATTGTTTTGAAATTAAAAAAGTCATAACAGAATGCTTTAAAACTCTCCATTCGGGATTTTTATCACAACTGCTATTTTTTAATCACGAATTCTCTAACAAAGCCTGCACTATCTTCTCAAAGGGGATACCCAAAAAAATGAAAATAATGTCATGACAATTTACGCCCACAATAATACAGGTCGTACCATACAATGCTACTCGCCTTCGTGTTTATAGTCTGTGAATTACTATTTAGGTGGATGTATTTTAATGACCACAAGAGCAAGTTGATCAGATTGCAGTGCTTTTCTAAAGGTCTGGATCAAGGACTCACGGGGATCATCGATATCTGCATGTAGAATGAGGCGAACACCACATGCCTGTGCAATGTCGGCGAAATTTAATGCCGGTGTCGTATTTCCCAAGGTGTCTTGACCACTAGCCGGAGTTAATTGTCCTCCTGAAGTCACGGCTGAACCATTATCCAGGATCACTATAACGATTGGACTTTGATTGTAGGAAGCATTACAAATAGCCGGAATGGTGGTGTGAAAAAAACCAGAATCTCCTACCAAAGCTACCACTGGTTGATCAACCTTGGCCTTTACGAGTCCACTGGCCAGGGCAACCGCCGATCCCATGGCAAACTTGGCCAGCAATCGATGACCCACGCTAAACAAACATCCCGGATCACCAGTGAAGAGAGGACTCAAATCCAGACTTTTTGCTGCTTGATCCACGGCATCTAACACTTCTTCGTATCGACAATCGGTACAAGGATTTTTCTTCTGCGGCTGCTCCAGGTTTTGGTTATTCTTACTAAAACCTAAATTTATCCGGATGCCCGGCTGAAAGCGCTCAAGCACTTCTGCAATCTGCCAACGAAAAAGTTCTCCTTCTGAAGGAGAATGGCCTGTACTTTTTCCTAAAATTCTGGTGTCGCACGAATGATCATAGGCAATCACTTTTAGGGCATTTTCAATGTACGGCAAGGTCTCCTCCAGCACCATTACCTCATCACAGGATTTCATAAAGGTTGCCAGACTTTTTTCGGGCAGGGGAAATAAAGTGCCCAGCTTATAAATAGATAAATCAACAGAGAAATCACCAATAACATCTAATAACTTCCTGTATGCAAAACCGGAAGCGATGATTCCTTTCCTGGATTTAATATTTGATTGATTGAATAAACTTATTTCTGTCCAGGCGCTAAACGCCTTTAGTCGCTGATGAAGTTCTCTGTGTTTCTGCACTACTTCTGAGGGAACCGGAACAAATCGAAAAGGCTCGTTGACCACTCCATTGTTTGTTGGACTATAGTCCAGAGCAATATCGACCATACCCATGGACTTTGTAAAGGCTCTGGTTTCACGAATAATTATTGGAAGCTTATAGTGCTCACTCAGCTCAAAAAGCTCCTTCAGCATAAGGAAACCCTCCCCGAGATCGCTGGGTTCCAAGAGGGGAAGTTCCAACATTTGTGACAGGGGACGGCTATCCTGATCGTTTTGGGATCCATATCCACCCGGATCATCACCCAGTAATATAATCAAGCCCCCATTAATGGGAGTGAGATTAAGGGCCATCAATGGATCCAACATCAGATTCATCCCCACACTTTTGATACAGACTAGTGATCGCCGGCCTGCGATCGATGCCCCGATAGCCACCTCTGCTGCCACCTTCTCATTTACAGACCATTCGATGTAGAAGCCAAAGTCGCTCTGGACCTCGATCAAACACTGCATGGTGCCAGAACTAGGCGATCCAGGATATCCCGTGATGACAGATACTCCACCAGCCAAAGCACCGTAAGCGAGTGCACTGTCCCCGTCAACAATTTTCGATGCCATATTCGATGATTTATAGTCCAGTCATTCGCATTACTCTTCGAGTGGTTTGTTAGGGGAAATCCCCTTTTGTGTTTTCTCCTACTACTCTATTGAAAATCAAATCGCGTATTTCTTATTTTCTGCAGCTTGTAAACTCACCAGACTTTGACTATTGTCGTGCTCTTTGGTTTTTATTCATATTTAGTGGGTAAGATATAATTTAATGGTTCGAGTACATAGTTAGTGGAGAATATCTGTCATCCTCATCTGTTATTCTTATTTCGCCTCCAGCCTGTCCGGCTTGGCCCGCCAGATGGACGGGGCAAACCTTTTCCAAAGGTCTTTAATCTGTCCTTGCCCTTGCGTTATGTGCAACTGGTTATCTTTGGTTTCTTTTTTTAATCGTTCTGCCATACTTGGGCTAATTCATAAATTTCATTTGCAATGTACTTTAGAAAAATTGGTTAGATCATCCTCTTAAGCTCCCCAATATTGTAATTTCGATTTCTAAATATATGCCCAGGATGATGTAGATTACTATTTCTCTGTGGAAGAGAGAGCAGAATCTAAGCTGGACCCAACTAAATATGTGCAAGAGCTTATACTTTCGATAAACAGTTAACCTTTCACCATCAACCAGCCATTGCACTCCAGTGCTCCATGCCCATTTCAGACTACCCTTTATATTGGTGAAATTCGGTTATTGTCAGATAATATCCATCCGGGTCTCTAATTGAAAACTCCTTTTTTCCGGAGTTGGGATTTAAATGAATCTCCTCTTCAACATGCCAGCCCATTGCTTCAATACTCTGCCGTATGCTGCCCATGTCTTCCGTCCTCAAATAAAGAATTAGTCCGTTACCAGCAGTTATGGTTGGATCAATCATCGTGGGATGATGGTGATCACCCCAACGGTGCAGGCACAGTAAAATATCTTCATTTTCTGAAACCAATATGTCAAACTCCTTTCCGCCGTGCATACTTTTACAACCCAATACTGATTGATACCATCGGGAGCTGAGTTCCACATCTTTTACCGCTATGATCGGGTCCATTGTTAGCATTGCATTAACTGCTTTTCACCGACTGCTCCGGTGTTGATCAAATGCGTAGCAAATTCATTCTTAATTCACCGTCCTGGCAAATAAATCAATCATTTTTTGAGTGGCCTGACCTACTTCAATGATGTAGCCGTCGGGATCTCGCATGTAACATCTGATCTTCCATCCGTGATTATCCAGCGGTTCCGTTATAAAATGAGCTCCCTTACTCTTCCATTCCTGGTAACAGGCATCAATATCTGCCACCCTTAGATTTAAGAAGCTATTTACCCGATTGGTATTTTGCGGTGGTTCAAGGAAGACCTCCGGCTTATCTGGAGTTGGACCACCACCACTATTGAGTATGATCCAGGAATTCGACAGTTTGATAATACATGGACTTTCATAGGCTACGATTTGTCCTCCCAGCAATCCGGAATAGAATGCTCTGGATTTTGCCTGGTCCTCGACGGTCAAAAAATGGGTAACTAAAAATCCTTCCTTCGGTACTGGTGCTTCTGGTAAATTCATTTTGGATATATTTTTCTGAGTAGCTCATGCAATCCTAACTCATGCCCTTTCCAACTCAATGGCTCGAATTCGTAGTTAGAAGAAATCCCTTTTCTCTTCATTTAGAAGGCAACAACGATGACAAATGGTTAATGAAAGACCAATGCCGGCTTGCAGACCGACATAACCACCTAAAATTAATCGTTTT
>JABDLW010000796.1 GCA_013001805.1 Saprospiraceae bacterium
GACAAGTGCTGCCCAAAATCTCACAAGTCCTAAAGATTCAGCAGGATCCTACAAAGAAAACATTTAGTTCACTCGCCGATTTCATTTCTGATAGAGAAATCTTGTTACTCCTGGATAACTTTGAGCACGTGATGGATGCTGCTTTCCAATTGAATAAGTTGCTAGGTTCCTGTCCTAATTTAAAGATCTTGGTCACAAGTCGCATTGTACTAAATATAAATGGTGAATATGAATATCCCGTACCTCAACTACCGCTTCCACAACGCGACAAATATCATTCGATTAAGGAGCTGCAGGCCATTCCATCAGTTCAACTCTTAGTAACTCGAGCTCGCGCAATCAAACCAACTTTTGAACTAACAAATAAGAATAAACGAGCCATCATCGAAATCTGCATCAAACTAGATGGCCTTCCTCTAGCTCTCGAATTAGCTGCTGCAAGAATTAAGATTTTTTCACCTGAGGCTCTCAATAAAAGGCTGTCGTTCAATTTCGACCTGCTAAGCAGTAATTCTGAAAATACCCCAGATCGGCACAAGACCCTTAGAAATGCTATCGATTGGAGTTATAGCTTGCTATCCGTGGAAGAACAAACTCTTTTTCGAAGGCTTTCGGTTTTCAGCGGTGGTTGTAACATTGAAGCAGCTCAAGATGTTTGCTTCAGGGATTACCTCGACAATTTGGACATCATCGATAGTTTATCTGGTTTGGTGAACAAAAGCTTGTTGCAGCAGGAAGAGCAATATGATGGTGAACCCAGGTTCTTTATGTTGGAAACCATCAAAGCTTTTGGTCAGGAAAAATTGAAATTATCCCTTGAAGAAGATCTGATAATGCAGAGGTATATTGCATTTTTCTTAAGTCTGCTAGAAGAAGCCAAACAAAACCTGACAGGGCCTGAGCAAGGAAATTGGCTCGATCTATTGGAGTTGGAGTTAGACAATATTCGATCAATCCTCACCTGGGCTGAAGGGAGATCAGATGTTGAGATGGGATTGAAAGTCACAGTTGCTGTTTGGAGGTTCTGGACAATTCGGTCTATGGTTAGGGAGGGAGCACAATGGATGAGTCGCCTACTAAGCCTTGCAAAAGAGCAGTCTGAGACCAAACTACATTGTCGCGCTCTAAATGCATATGGTATGATGTTTTCATTGACAAACAATATCAGCGACTCGTTCCAAGTTTTTAATGACTCCCTGAGAATTGCACGGAAATTAGATTATAGAGAGGGATTAGCTGAAGTACTCAACCACTTAGGATGGGTATATCACTTTGATTGCCAATTCGATTTAAGTGAGCAGTATTCTAATGAGGCTATGCAAATTCAAAAAGAGTTGGGGAATCAAAGGGGAATCTCAGTAAGCTATAATAATCTTGCCGTAGTGGCCGCTTTCAGAGGGCAAATGAAATCTTCATTTGACCTCTACAATAAGAGTAAATCTATCAGGAAAGAGATAGGTGATATCAGAGGATATGCTTATAGCTTAATTAATCAAGCCTGGATTGAAATATTCATGGGTAAATATTTTAAATCTAATCAAAATACTTCTTTAGGTATTGAAATATTGTCCAAATTATCCGATACACAATTGTTGGCATGGGCAAAGACAGTTAGGGCACTAAATCTGTTCCACATGGGTAAATTGAAGGCATCAAAAAATCTGGCACTTGAAGCCCAACCTCTTTGGGAGAAATCAGGGACACATACTGGTCTTCTCAGAGCCAAAGTAATCTATCTTCTATGCAGGCTTAGAGAGTACGATTTTTCTGGCTTAAAAAGAGAACTTGCTGATTTAATGGAAAATTCCGGTAGGGTTGCGAAAGTACTAATTTTCGATATCCGATATGCTATGGCACTTTTGAGTCTGTATAAAAAAGATGAAGAACAAGCTTATGAATATAGCCGGGAAAACCTAAGGCATATCTTGACTGTTGGTAGTCATATTTATACATGCGATAATCTCGAACTGATATCATATCTAAGCTTGCGGAAGAAGAATTCCAAAACTGCTTTAAAGCTGTACTCTACCGCATCGATCTTAAGAAATAAATTGCAGATGCCAATACCACAAGTTCTGCAGAGTTTTCATCATGATCTTAATCGACAATTAGTTTCACATTTTGACACTGTAACCTACGACACTTTATGGAAACAAGGCCAGGCTCTTGATGCTAGGAGTTGCATGCGATTGCTTCGATGATATTATATGCATCACGACTTAGCAGTTAAGATCTGCTTTCTGTATTTCCTTCGGTTGCCAGTCATTCCCCTCATTCTCGATTCTTAAAGGATAAGCTCATGAAGCAATTGTAAGTAAACGCAGCTATAAAAGGGCCCAAGTTGTCATTATCTGGAAATAACCAGTATGCTTACTCCACACCCCTAGAAATATTTATTCTATATTACCTAATATGCTATTCGAAATCTGCTATTTTGGAAGGAGATAATCTTTGATTATCAACACTGATTTTTGTACCAAATTTTATTTTGGACGCATCTGGGTATTATAAGCTCTATGAAAAAAATAGTTGCCCCCTAAACCCAACCCGAAATATCACTGTTTATAACTCCGTAATAGCATTCACTATCTAGAAGCCGTTGAAATATCAGATTATTAATCGTTATGAGCATTAATTCTGTTCTCCAATTGAGGTCCTTTCAAATCTAAGGATAGCTCCAAAACTACTTTCTTATCTTAAAGTCCAACAAGAATTCCAAAGTTCTAAATGCAACAAACTCGCCAGCTTGCTGCCATCATGTTTACTGACATTGTGGGTTACAGTGGGTTAATGGGTAGAGATGAAGCCGGCGCGATGAAGCTGCTCGATCTCAGCCGAAAGATGCAGCAGAACTTAGTGGCGGTTCACAATGGCAGGTGGATTAAGGAGCTGGGAGATGGGGTGATCATTGTTTTTAACAGTGTACTCAATGCTGTCAATTGTGCGATGGATATCCAAAAACAAGCGCGAAGAATAGAAAGTCTTTCTTTGAAAATCGCCATACATAGTGGTGAGATTCTAATGACAACCAATGATGTATTCGGGGACAGTGTAAATCTAACCTCGAGAATGGAGCAACTGGGAGAGAAGGATACCATCATTTTGTCGGGGACGGCTCTTTCTGCAATAAACAATATAGCATCAATTCAGACAGCCTACCTTGGAGACTTCAATCTCAAGAATATCCAAT
>JABDLW010000388.1 GCA_013001805.1 Saprospiraceae bacterium
CCACTGAGCGCCTACCACAGTCTCGATCGAATCCGCGATAATATCACGCGATGGAAGTGAGTATCGCATTCCATCGGTACCCATAGATATCCCGTCGCTCACACCAATTGTATGGAAGATTAAACCAATTAAGTTTTGTTTCTGAACTTCAGATTTAATTAACGACGCTAAACCGTTCAGATGCATATTGCAGGGATTTCCCTCCCAGCCCGTGCTGGCTATGCCTACCTGTGCTTTTTCGAGGTCTTCATCGGTCAGCCCTGCCGCATGTAACATCGCCTGAGCACCCGGCTGTGAAGGATCCTGGGTAACTCTCCTACTGTATTTATTCAAAGACATTCTATAAAAGTACAGGGATCTTCACGGCCATTGGCCTCAATTTGCCATGTATTTACAACATGCAGGTTTTTGATTGATTTTACAAGTAATTGATTATCAATTGGTTAGAATATTTTCATTTACGAAAACAATGAAGTCAAGCGTTGACGGGATTGACCCTAAATCTAATAATCAAGTCTCAACATAACTCTGATCACAGCTTTGAATTGATTTTTTAAGACAAATGCCCCATTTGCCGCAGAGCCAGAAGTGTAGATATAGGTGAAATAGTGGACCAAGGGTGTAACTGTAATGAGGTCAGAAGCACCAATATCCAGTCCCAGTCCACCGCCAAGATTGATCTGGTTAGTCCAGGTGACTTCGTCACCGTTTGCTTCCATCGCTTGAAGTCGTTGATATGCTGGTACAAGTTCAATAAAAAAGCCCTTTTTGAACCATTCATTTTGTTTCGAAAATGTCGGGCATTTACAGTCTCCTTCCAGGTCGAGCGGATATACCGCAACGGGTAAAGCGAGCCCAAAATGCCTTAGGTCGCTTTCCAGATCTATCTCCGTAGCCGGAAGCGATACCTTGCCGTAATTTACCTCCGGCAGGAATTCAATTCGACGGTTCGCCAGGCGAAACCAATATCCCGCGGCTAAATCAAATCCATTTCCGGACTGAGAAACCGGTGCTTCAGTACCTGGCGCAGCACTGGCTCGGATATACTGCGTACGAATATGATACTGGGCGCTTGCCATATATGAGTTCATGAAAATGAACAGTAGAAATAATACCGAAGAGATGATAGTGGAACGCATAGATAACAAACGCGATAAATATTACGTATATTCTATACAAAGGATATGCCATGACCAGTGCTAGATAAAAAGAATAAGGTTTGCTGTCTGGTCTGGTTGATTCTCTACTTTAACAAGTGGTTGAATTTTTTTTGAGATAAAATTCAAAATCCCCCGTGTTCTCTCCATGGTGATTGAGCTGTAATTCATGAGTAAAGTTCTCTTTAAGGTGTTATTCATAACCATCATTGCCATTCTGCCATTCGTGGTTTTGATCCGCTTTTCTGTATATCTGCATGCCACACATCATTTTTTTCCGCTGGCAGCCATCCTTGGAGGTTTTGTCGTAACATTTGTGATCCTCTTGCTATACGTGACATTTTTGCTTGGTCCGTCAAAATCGTTGAAGAGAAGGTTACGGCTTCTGGCACTGGCACTGTTGTTTTATGGGGTTTATGCCATGCTCTATGTGTCGGCAAAAAATACTAAGTCTATCGCGGTGTCGCATGAATATACCAGCTTACATCCGGTTTTGAGGTTGGGAGTCAGCACGCTTCTACTGATCGATAGGAGTTTGATAATTACCGATGCAAATCGATTGCCACAAGATTATATCCGGATGGGGTTGAGGTCCAATTCACAATCCTTACACTACCGCCAGAGCAATGGCTATGTACATGCTCTGGACATCCGAACCAATGGTCGCTGGGGCATACGAAACTTTTTAATAAAATGGTATTTTAAAGCAATGGGATTCAGGGTCTTAAGACATGGGGGTACTGCCGATCATATGCATATTTCGCTGTTGAGTCACGACCGTCCCTATGCTTTTTAAAAATGGAGTAGATTAGCTGTCGAAGTTGTTTTCTTATGATAAAGAAGTACAGAAGGCAATTAAGCTCGTCTACAATATGCTATGGCTATGTTCACTGGAGGACGAAGAATACACTTATCTTCGCAGCCAATATTAAAATCGATCTAATTTGAAGACCAGAAGGAAAAGAGAAGAGGTAAGCATCGTGACCCTGGGGTGCTCTAAAAACATGGTGGATTCGGAAAACATTTTGACACAACTCAGTGCCAATCAAATAGTAGCCGGTCATGACCTGTCTCTAAAAAATGCACAAACAGTTATTGTCAATACCTGTGGATTTATTGAAGCGGCAAAGCAGGAGTCTATAGATACGATTTTACAATATGCCAAACTCAAAACCAGGGGAAAAATTGAAAAGCTGTATGTGACCGGTTGTTTATCACACCGCTATAAATCAGATCTGGAGCTGGAGATTCCCGAAGTAGATGCTTTTTTTGGTACTATGGAGCTACCCGCCTTACTGGCAAGGTTTGACGTAGACTACCGACACGAACTCTTGGGTGAACGTAAGATCATGACTCCCCAGCACTACGCCTATATGAAGATTTCTGAAGGCTGCAACCGGACTTGTGCATTTTGTGCCATTCCTCTCATGCGGGGTGAGCATCGTAGCCGGCCGATGGAGGCATTGGTCCATGAAGCACAACAGCTAGTAAAAAATGGGATAAAGGAGATCCTCTTAATAGCTCAGGAACTCACTTACTACGGTCTCGATTTATATAAAAAAAGGATGCTACCACAACTTTTGGATCAACTCGCTTCTGTCAAAGGTATCGAATGGATCCGTTTGCACTACGCCTACCCGTCAAAATTTCCCCGGGAAGTTTTTGATGTGATGGCTTCCCACGAGAACATTTGCAATTATATTGATATGCCACTACAACATGCAGATAACGATGTATTGCAGCGTATGAAGCGACAAATAACCCGGGAAGAAACTATTGACCTCATCAGTTATGCAAGGAAGGTGGTACCCAATCTTACCTTTCGAACCACGATGCTGGTTGGCTTTCCGGGTGAAACTGATGCTGAATTTCAAAATCTATGCAATTTTGTGGAGGAAATCCAATTTGACAGATTGGGCGTATTTGAATACAGTCATGAAGATGGTACATCCGGAGCCCTGCTGGATGACAACGTCCCTCCAGCCAAAAAAGAATACCGGGCCGGCAAGTTGATGGAACTGCAACGGGGAATTTCGCTGAAACATAATGAAGCTAAAATTGGTTCTATTGAAAAAGTGTTGATTGACCGCAAGGAGGGGGCAAACTTTTATGGCCGTACCGAGGGTGATTCGCCCGAAGTGGATAATGAAGTAATTATAGATGGGACATCGCAATTTGTACGAATCGGAGATTTTGCCATGGTTGAAATAACGGATGCAACCGAGTACGACTTATATGGGAACGCAGTAATCACATGAAGGATTTTATGCTGAATTTGGAGCGACCATTTTTTCAGATGGTAATCCTTGGGGCATTTAGCCTCCTTGTTCATTGCTTGTTCTGGATGCTCTTCCAATCGTCACCTGATGAAGAAGGCCATTTTTACCACTGGGTAATATCGGCCGCGATCTTATTACTGTATGCGTTTTTTAATGCAGTTTATCTCTTGCGAACCAGTGACATGAAAAGATATGTTCGGGATGCCTTGTACGGATTTATCGTCTTAATGATCTTTTCTTTTATGCTCGCAACGATTTTGTCCAATATAAGTGATGGAGATAAGAGATCCGTGAGGTGGATTTTTTTTACCATTACTTTTTCTTACTTTATTTTTCTGATGATTGCCTATTTTATGCGTAAAATTATTGAGTATGCGCAAAGGCAGGATACGGAAGCAAAATTATAAATTATGAAGGTTTCAATAGCATTCTTTCTCTTTGCACTGGTGAGTTGTACTGGCACCTCTCAGGTATCAAAATCCGTGAATTTGCCAGAACTCGATTCTTACACTTTTGACCCGATTGAAAAATCAGAAGCTGAATGGCGTACGGAATTGTCAGAACAAGAGTATTATGTGCTGAGGGAGAAGGGGACAGAACGGGCATTTACCGGTAGGTATTGGGACAATAAAAGCGATGGCATTTATACCTGTGCCGGTTGCAATCTGCCACTTTTTGACTCTGATACTAAGTTTAAATCAGGAACTGGCTGGCCCAGCTTTTATATGCCACTCTATGCGAATACGGTGGCGGAAGAAAGTGACCATAGTCATGGCATGGTACGCACGGAGGTGCTTTGTGCCCGTTGTGGTGGTCACCTGGGACATCTGTTCCCTGATGGTCCCGCTCCCACTGGGCTGCGATATTGTATCAATGGAGTATCATTGAAATTTGAGGAGGAAAAGCCGTGACAGATTTTTCCTGATAATTGAAATGGCTCGTACTCCTGGCCATGCCATTGATTGACCAAAACCTGCAATTAAGATCTCATTGTCTATTATTGATCAATATCTGACCCTGCCCGGACCCTCTAAAGGTCTTTATAAAGAGAAGGGTTCCAAATTTATAAGCTATGCTTGTCCGGTAATCTCCTGGGATGAAGCGAATCAGCAAATAGATCAGGTACGGAAAGATCACCCCAAGGCCCGACATCACTGCTTTGCCTATCGACTGGGAGCGGAGGGTCTGGATTATCGTACCTACGATGACGGAGAGCCATCTGGTACTGCCGGGAGGCCGATCTTGGGGCAGATCGATTCTTATGGATTAAGTGATGTTTTAGTGGTGGTATCGAGATATTTCGGAGGAAAATTACTGGGTGCTGCCGGACTTGCCGTGGCTTACAAACTAAGTGCGGCCAGTGCATTGCAACAGTCCAGACCGGTGATAAAGAAATTAAAGGCCTTTTTCCAGGTTGAATTTGAATACGAAGTGATGGGCACATTAATGCAATCCCTTGCTACTCATCAGGCCAGCGTTTATAGTCAGAATTTTTCCGCAAAGCCCCAACTGGTTTTCTCACTACCTCTGTCATTTGATGAGATGGACCTGGACAAAATCATTGCGTCTACGCTTGGTTGTTATACCGAAGAGATCAACGGTCGTCGGCACATGACAAATCTTAGCATCAAAAGACTTCCAACAAAACCACCTGACTAATTCTCAAAGTCGACGGAAGTTGCCTGACCTGCCAGACAATAGAATCAGAGAAAAAGACATTTACATTCTGATGTGCTGATACATTGACTTATATTTGCAAAAACCTAATATCTGACTTGAGTCAAACCATAGTGCAATACGATCGCGAAGCCAATAGATGTAGAGAGCTGTTCGTGAAAAAGATGATCGACTACGGCACTGCCTGGCGGGTTCTGAGAATTCCATCCCTTGTCGACCAGATGTTTATTAAGGCCAAGAGAATCCGAACGCTGGAAGAAGAAGGTGAATCAATGGTTGCTGATCCGATTTTTGAGGAATACATCGGCATCGTAAATTATGGTCTCATGGCTTTGATTCAGCTGGAGCTTGGAGTCGATGAGAATGAATCTGACGAGACAGTGATCCAGTCACGCTATGATTACTATTTGAATAATACGCGTCAACTTATGATTGCCAAGAATCATGATTATGGAGAGGCTTGGCGTTTGATGCAACGAACTTCACTGACCGATCTGATATTAATGAAAATGCTAAGGGTAAAGCAAATCATGCAAAATCAGGGCAAAACCCTGGTTTCAGAGGGTCTTGAAGCCAACTTTATGGATATGATAAATTATGCAATTTTTGCCTTGATTAAGATGCAAGATGAAAAGCAAAATTCAGCAGTGACATGAATCTAAGTACTTTAATAATCACCATAGGGGCTATTGCTTTCATACTTACACTGGCTGTGGGTGTGATCTTTAAGCGGCACAACAGCTGGCTCATGTCTTTCCTGCAGAATTTTACGGGAGTGCTGTTTGTTTTCTCCGGGTATGTAAAGGCAATCGATCCTTTGGGTACTGCATACAAGATGGAACAGTATTTTGCCGAGTTGCAAGTGACTTTTGAGGAAACATGGATCTCAATCATCGCTCCGTTATTTCCCTGGCTTTCGGGTTTTGCTGTCGTTTTTGCTATTGTAATGATCGTATTTGAGATCGTGCTGGGAGTGATGTTGCTATTGGGTAGTAAATCCAAATTCACTGCTTGGGCGTTTTTACTCTTGGTTGCTTTTTTCACCTTTCTTACGGGATTCACCTTTCTTACGGGATATGTACCAGCTGGCGCCAACTTTTTTGCCTTTGACCAATGGTCAAATTATGATCCCCTTCAAATGAAGGTCACAGACTGTGGTTGCTTCGGCGATTTTCTAAAACTTGAACCCAGGATTTCTTTCTTCAAAGACCTGGCTCTTTTGGTTCCAGCTTTGATTTTCATCTTCCGTCACGAAGATATGCATCGTCTTTTTTCTCCATCGGTAAGGTCGACCATCATTGCGGTTGTGC
>JABDLW010000817.1 GCA_013001805.1 Saprospiraceae bacterium
CACTAATTCATTGACCATCACACGCGCGGTGTCATCCGCTCCTATCGAAGCGTTGATGTGTGTACAGTTGGGTCCTACCTGACCATACGTACTATACGCCCCTAATGTTAGTATCAGACAGAGCAGAAAGAATAATCTTCGATGAGCCAAAGCGGGGTAATGAAAATACCCCTGCTTACCAAAAGGCGAGTAAGTGTAGTGCATGGTGTCAGTTTCAGTTAGTAATCAGTAGAATTACATATTCAAAAATGATACCAATTAAATTTTTAAGCTATATATAAGAGAAAATGTACTCAGTTAAGGGCTTAATAATTACTGTAGATACCGGATAAAGTTTAATGCGAATATATATAATACAAGATGTAAATATGGAAGTCCCGGAGCTATAGAAAATAGCCGGAAAAGGAGGTACGAGAACAAAGAAAGGCCTCCATACATAGGAGGCCTCTCACATTTATTAGGCAGGTCTTAATCATAAAGATGAGTTCTGTCTTACGTTACCTCAAGAAGACCATCTTTTTGGTTAGGACATGTTGATCTGCAACCAACGTGTAAAAATAAACTTGTGCCGATGGCAGATCATTTATATTAAATTCAATTGAGTGTTTGCCCGCGCCATAAACTCCTTTGATCAATTTGATTGTTTTGCCAGAAATATCATTAACTATCAACTTAACTTCTGAATTAGATGGTAAATAAAAGTCAATGTTGGTAAACTCTCTGGCAGGGTTTGGTACATTCTGATAGAGAATAATCTCCTCTCCCAGGTCCAGGTAATCATAAGATAGTGATACACTCTTCACTTTCCCTTGTTGATATGATTCGGCATCCGTTACTCTTCCACTAATGGTCATGATATCGCTTAAGTGGACACGTTGTTTTGCCCGGATCAAAACCGAATAAATCGTTGAACCCCAATCAACAGATAGACCATCACTGGTAGCATTCCAACTGGTTGTCAGCAATCCATCGGACAGATAAAGCTTGCCAAAATTGGATTCATCCAGAAAGGCCAATTTAGATCCCACCTTAAAGTCTACGATGCTGGCTGATTTCTCGTCAATCTCCAGAGTATACTGGTAGCCCGCGACAGCTTGGAAAGAGGTAGACTTAATGGGAATTTCATAAAATCCTCCCGGTTCCAGGATCATGTCAGCGGTAGTAAAGACTAAGTTTTCTCCTGAACGTGGAGCTCGATTAGCTGGATCATTATCCATATCCAGGTCTCCCATTTTCATGCCAACAAAATCACCTTGTATCCTGGGTTGATCCAAATTAATTTCCATGCTTTCTTTCACATTCTCACTTTCCGGTGCCTCTGTTGTAAATATGTAATCCTTGGTCACAAATCTCCACGAATCGGAAGATGGCAATTTTTCAATTTCTCCCAGGATCAGCTGACGAAGTTCCAGCAAATCGAGGGCGTTTATAAATTTGTCCCTATTGATGTCAGCAGCCAATCTTCGGTATGCCGTCGGCAGTCTTTTGGACCCGGTGACATGGTTGGTCATCTCAATAAGATCCATCGTTGTGATGCCATTTTTAGGATTGACATTTTTAAAAGGTGTCAGGGTCACTATCGCTCCCATCGGTGCATCAAACTGGAAAGTGCCGTCAGTACCACTGCTTATGCTTGACAATGCTTGATTCGATTCAGCCATAACCTGAACCAATTCAACCGTATTGTCATTTTCGTCGGTGATACTCCCTACTATTGAGCCCGGTTGGCCGGTGACGACATCACATGCACCGGCATTGTTTTGCACAACCAGCAGGACATCACAATAATCTGCAGCTCCATAGTTATCAACCACCCAGAGCCGTACCATCTTTGTCCCAATATGGGCGCAGGTAACTTCCAAACTATCCAGTACCTCATCCATGTCAAGTGTACCTGAGGTCTGATCATCAATAAATTGTACATAAAAGCTCAGTGAATCTTGAGAACTGCCACATGGCGCAAGACTGCTCCTATCAAATTCATATGCCCACACTACCGCATGTGCTGAATCGGCTACTCCATCCTGATCCGTGTCCCAGGGAATTATATCCGCAGTCAAGCTTGTTACACACACGGGTGTTGGTTTCTTGACTGAAATAGTGGTAAACAAATATTCACAATAACTTTCATTATTGCATTCGTCAGCTACCTGAACTTTCAATTTATAACTGCCGTGGGGTAAATCTTCCACAGTAATATCAAATGTAGTGGCGTCGCCATCAAGGTCTCCACTTCCCACCTCAATCAAATAGTGTTCACCCGGGTCATCAATGTTCTTAAGTTCCCACTGGTAGCCGGTGAGACCGCATAGGTCTTCTGCTGTGACGGTCACATTAAGATCATAGTCGCATGAGCCTACTTCAAGGCTACCACCATTTTCGATCGAACCCTCAATAACACAAACCGGTGCGGTCGTATCATATACCAATATTTTTTGTGTGCAATAATCAAGTACAAAATCATCATTGCTCCACCATTTCCCGTCAAGGGGTTCACCCCCGGTACCGCACCAATCGGCGAAATACCAGGTTCGGATGATCTTATAACAGGCTTCCTCTCCGCCCACAATCTTGAACACTTTATCCTCGTGAGCAATGCCAACCAATCGACATCCATCGTCAAATTTATAAGTCGCGTATCCAGTGTTCTCCGGACCGGCATCACCAACCACATTGCCACTACCATTTGGATCATAATCAATAGTACAGCTGTAAACATCGGTATCACCGGGGACATCAAACATATACTTATTCAGATCACATTCATTGCCCACATATATTCTCTGGTGCCGGTAGATTGTATCCACCGGATGTTTAATGCTATCTGGTACATAGTGACTGGAATAAAAGGTATCAACACAACTTTGCCAGATCTTGAATTTCCGGTATATATATCCCTCGCCGCAATGGTCAATATCGCACCAAACTGTTTGTTCACAATATACATTCTGGTCACAGTTGACTGCAACGATTCCCTTTTGAAATATGCTGGTATCCTGATAATAATAGCAATCCGAAATGAGGGAGTCTTTCCAGATGTAACCCAAATGTTCATCGTAGACGCGATATTTTACGGTGTCACTGGTACATTTGCAGACACTGTCATAAAAGATTATGTCGCAATCTATCTCTTCGCCGTTTATATCAACATAATTGCCATATGGGTCGATCCAGGCCTTCTCGTATCCACCGAAAATCGAGTCAAGAGCAGCATAGGCTACAACTTCTCCCTCCTTGGCCTGCTCTACGATGTATTCGATGCTGACCGGATGTAACTCATCTGCATACTGATACCTGTTGTCCTTGTATGTCTTACAGGTAATTGATTGATCTATTACATCCTTTGCTACTTCGGCAGGAACCCGGTCTTCCACCCAAACATTGGTCCAGGCCACCGACCAATTGCACCAATAGTCCATAACCAGCACTTCCACCACAACCGGTCCACAAGCGTCTTCGCAAGAGAACATGACATCTTCTGCCCAGCCACCTCCAAGAGCTTCATAGATGGCAATGAGCTCTCTTTCCTTTTGGATCAACTCACCATCTCCCAAACCTCTAAGTCCATCATCTGATCCGCTTACGTGCGGTTCACACCCGGGACTGAAATACGGATCAATATGACCCCAACGATCCAGACAATACTCAACTGGCGTTTCGGGATCGATGTCGTATTTGGTTGTTCCATTAACATCGCCGTAAAGGTAGTCTTCATAACATTCGAGGAACTTTTCCCTAAAATAATTGTCATTCACCGGATATGGGTGCTCCACACACTTCAAAGTAGCATGCTTCATTAAGGCATATTGCCAGGAATTATAGATCAGATTCCCGCATGGCGTATTATCATTTCGTAACCAATCCAGGGTTTTTGCATAGTGAGCTTCTACGGGATCTCTATCCTTATCAGGCTCCAGGAAAGCCATTCTCAGAGTATCGTGGTGTTCGGTTGTGCAACACACCTGAGTGCTATCACAAAGATCAATACAGGCCTCATACCAATCTTTTCTGCGTGCCAAAATCAAGTTAACACCGCAATTGTCCCAACTACCCTCATCAAAAACATCGGCCTTTACCCAGGTCTTCTTCTC
This sequence comes from Saprospiraceae bacterium, assembly GCA_013001805.1. GTDB lineage: Bacteria > Bacteroidota > Bacteroidia > Chitinophagales > Saprospiraceae > JABDMH01. The sequence continues at coordinate 4,092 of JABDLW010000817.1, forward strand.
GCCCAAACTCACTGTCACTCCCTTATCAAGTACAGGCACTGGTCTCGTTTGGTCTTTCACATACAGATAACAGTACGATGAATCGATGTTGTGGCAATTATCATATGCCTCATATAAGATCCTAAAAGGCTCTTCAGATTTTGGAATCTTTATTTGAGCATGCGATTCATAGCAATGGCCTGTAACTTTGGTACTATCTTCCAGGTAGATGACACAAGTATCGGTTGATCCGGTAAGAATCCAAGAACCAAATCCCGGTATACTTGCTTTCACTTGCTTTACACCACTCCAATCATCATAAATACATAGGGGAGGTATATAAGTATGGCCCGAACACTCATGTGAAGAGGTAGGAACGATAACGATCGGGTCCCCCTGCGTTGAGGCAAAGCAGTGAGTATTGGGAGGATTGACTTGCCCCTGAACCTGATCAAGAATAGCGGACCAGAATATCCGGTCAGGATCAATCTTATCAAATTTACATACTGCGACTGGCGGCACTGTATCCAGATCCGTAACCCAAAAAGTGCACCTCCAGTATCCCGGTGCTATAAATTGGGCCATATTAGGTGGCATTCCTGCCGGAGGTGTTACCAGACAAGTTGTTTGAGGCACACCAAAGCAGTTCTGTTTGATATCTACATTGACTTTGTATATTATATCGCATTCATTATTAAACTTTTCGTAGTCCACATGAACGGCCAATCCGCATTTATTATCGAAAGTGTCAGGCACAAACTCAAGCATGCCATCTTTGTCTTTGTCTTCTATCAAAACCAGGTATGTCGTATCACAAACTCCGGTATTTAAACTATCATAAGTGATAAATGGACCTACGCCAACTTTTGGTAGCCCGCAATAAACCGTATCGCTTTCAGCGCAGTAAATGTGATCGGCTGTTATCTCAGGAAACAAAAAGACGTCAATTGTATCGAAAGCGGAAGCCCGGTTACCATCCTTATCAAAAAACTCCCATTCCCGTAAGATTTGCTTTACTGTATCCTGGACGCTAGGCACACAGTCCCTGGGAAACACCCAGTCGGCAACAAAAGCGGGAGTTCGGAGACCTAGACATGGAACGAATGCAGTGGGTGGTACTCCACCTATTAATACTTTTGGATCATCAACGATGGGATTATCGCAGTAAACTGTGATCCTGCGACCTATGATTGTAGGCACATGTCGCTTAAAAGTGATATGACTCCAACATGCGCCCAATGCATTATTGATTTGAACCCTTACCCCTTCGGGGTATTTACAGGGGTCAGCGATCTGGAAATACATTTCGTTTCCCGCGTCATCCGAGCTCCCAGACGCCATCGGAGTACCGGCTGGTGAAAAAATGGTATAGGTCACTGGGGCGGCACAGGCAAAGTTCGAAATAATATCTGTCCAAAATATAGCCGAATGAAATGTCAATCCACCGGCATCAGTTAAGATACTGGCATTAAGGTCGTTGCAGTTAGGTGAACACGGTTGGGCTTGACTAAAACCATTATGAGCGGTAAAAATGGTTAGAGTGAAGAACATACAGAAGTACATCTTCTTCATGGTGCGTAAGTTTTGTTATTAAAATTATTTCACATGCAACAAATAGCTTGCCACAAAACTCTAATATGTACGCAGCCACGAACATTCGTAATAAAGGGTAGTTTATACATTAAGCCTTACCCTAATGTATTCAACACCAATCATTAAGATATTAGATAAAATATAAAATCATAAATATCTGGATTAGAACTATATACCAACGATTGAGGCAAATCTGCATAGTCAGAGTCACGGCACCTGGGCTCTTATTAACTGCTACGCAGCGAAGTAATGCAGATGTGCATTAAATAATGGGTCATTACGATTTTCTTGCTTTGAAGAAAATATTCACCGGATTGATTACGCATTACCTGACATCAGGTTTCATTCTGAATAATTGCCTTGCGTTGAAATGCCTCTAAAGACTGGTTATAAAGCTGGATTGTTTCCAATGGATATTAAGGGGATCGTGCGCAATAATTAATAGGATGGTGCACAACGAAAAAAGCCGTTCTCTTCAGAACGGCTTACACTAGAACTCATGTATAATAACTAACTCAAGGATATACTTTCCTATATGGTCAAGATGGTTGCTTTAAGATTGTGGAAAGTCGGATATTTAATTTCCGACTTTCCACGGATCCATCTTTAACCCATGCTCTAATCTAAAATCACCATCTTTCTAGTGGCAGTGAGCACATCACTATCCAGTTGATAATAAAGGACTCCTTTTGCATTTAATTCAGATTGACGTACCCGGATCTCGTTGTATCCTTTGGTATAATCGCCATTGACCAACTTCATTACTTTAC
>JABDLW010000823.1 GCA_013001805.1 Saprospiraceae bacterium
CAATGTATTTATGTTTGATGACACGATTCAGGCTAATATCGCTATTGGAAATGATCCCGAAATGATAAACCACGAAAGGCTCATTTGGTGCAGTCAGACAGCTCAGATCGATGAATGGATCGAGAAAGAATTGCCTGCCGGATATGCCACCCAAATCGGAGAAAGGGGAGTAAGGTTAAGTGGGGGGCAGCGTCAAAGGATTGGACTCGCCAGAGCTCTGTATACCAATCCCAAAGTGCTAATACTGGATGAGGCTACCAGTGCGCTGGATAGCTTGACCGAGCAAGCAATTATTGAATCCATCAAGGATCTTGCCGAGGATTTGACTATAATTATTGTTGCACACCGGCTTTCAACGGTGCGTTATGCCGATAATATCTTCATGTTGGAGGATGGTAATTTTATTGACTCTGGCACCTACGATGAACTGATTGAAAAGAGTGAAAAATTTCGTAAAATGGCTCTTCTCTCACAGCAGTGAATTTTCAAAGATTAAAAATTTATGAACCGAATCCGACTTTTACCTATCCTGTTATTATCTTTTTTCGCTCTCAATTGCTTTCAACTCTTGGCTCATGAGCCGGATCATAGCTATCTATATTTAAGAGTTTATGAAAATTCAATCGGTGGCCATCTGGAGGTGCTTCCCAGGGATCTAAACCGCGAGCTAAACCTGAACCTGGCAGTACAGATCACAGAGAAGGAGGTCGCTAATCACTTTGAATTAATTCGGGAATTCTTAAAGGAAAGATTTAGTTTCAGCTCTTCCGGGGAACAATATTCGATGAATATTAAGAGTGCCAACTTGCAGGTTGTTGACGACATGTCTGAAAATTTTATTAATGTAGAATTTGAACTCGATGGTGTTAGCACTATGCCCGACAATTTGACTATTGAGAACAATACTTTTTTCCAGACAAGTCCCAATCATAACTGTCTGGTGATTATGGAATACAATTGGAAAGCTGGAGTTATCGACAATCATACTTTGATTTCAGATGTCTTTGACAGTGGTACTACCCAGGTAAATATTTCGCTCGCGGAGCTTTCTCTTTGGAAAGGATTTTGGGCTATGATAAAGTTGGGGATGTGGCACATCTGGATTGGTCTTGATCATATTCTTTTTTTGGTGGCCCTGGCCCTGCCATCGGTGGTGCGCAGAAAGGATCGTTCTGCCAATATTGCAGTCTTAAACAAACTTGGAGATTCCTATTCACCAGTTTGGCGACCTGTCGCGCGGTTTAGACCGGCGGCGATTTATATTATTACCATTGTTACTTTCTTCACGATAGCACACTCAGTGACCCTGGCCGTCGCTGCTCTTGGTTATGTCAACCTGCCATCGAGGTATGTCGAGTCAATTATTGCCCTTTCTATTGGATTGGCTGCCTTTCATAATATTCGCCCGATTTTTGGTCATCGCGAATGGCTTATCGCCTTCGTATTTGGTCTTTTTCATGGTTTTGGTTTTGCCAGTGTTTTGGGAGAAAAGGGTATCAGTGGCGATTTTCTCGTTTTATCTTTACTTGGTTTTAATATTGGTGTGGAGATCGGTCAGGTGCTGATTATCGCTGCCATTTTTCCGGTATTATATTATTTAAGAACATTTAGATTTTATCCCAAGATTTTGACCTATGGATCGGTATTGTTGATCTTGATTTCCCTACATTGGTTTTTCGAGCGATTTTTTGATGTCGTTATTCCAATTAAGCGCTGGGCCGGTAAAATCATTTCTCCTCTAGCGAATCTTTTATCATAAAAATATTTTATTGATCTTACTGTAGATGAACAGAGATCCCTCCCATAAGGCGGCTTCAAATCTTGAGAAATGGCTCAAGCTTAATAAAAAGACTCAGGGGCAATCTGCTATCCCTTCAATGCCACCAGGTGAATCCCCGCTGTTGTCTCACGGACAGGAGAGGCTCTGGTTTCTAGATAGATTTAATCCCGGTAGCGTACTCTACCATTATGCGCACTGCTATGATATTAAGGGGGACTTTCACTGTTTGGTGTTTAAAGAGGCTCTGGAAATCTTAACCAAGCGGCATGAAATACTTCGTACGAATTTCCTGGAGCAAGATGGGGCGCCTATACTTTTTGTTCATGAGCATCGTTCCATTCCATTATTTGAGGTCGATCTATTCAAATTACCAGGAGAGATAAAAGCAAGGACCTTAGTGGAAGGGACAAGAGATTTTATTTTGACTCCCTTTGATCTGGCGACTGATGTTCTAATAAAATTTACATTATTTAAGCTCGACATAAAGCGATACCAACTCATACTTGTGATACATCATATCATCGGTGATCGTTGGTCCTTAAATATTCTGCACAATGAAATATCTACCATTTATCAGGCATTATTAGCTGGCAGAGAGCCTACCTTACAGCCCTTGGCGATTCAGTATAAGGACTATGCCCACTGGCAAAGAAAAAAGGAAACAGATCCCAATTCTCTCAAATTCTGGTCAGAAAAGCTGGACAAGGATCAGATGCTACCCACATTGCCCTATGACCAGAAAAAAGCGGTTTATACTATATCGGGAGCCACTCATGTGTTGGAGTGGCCAAGTAACATCAGCAATGAATTAAAGGAGTTTGCCCAGGCCCAGGGAGTCACATTGTATGTTTTATTACTTTCGATCTTTCATGTACTTCTCTATCGCTACTCAAGAACTGATCATATTCTGATTGGAACGCCATTTTCAAATCGAGATAAACCTATCCTGGATCATCTAATTGGATTTTTTAATGAGACGTTGGTCATCGGTGCTGAGATAACTCCTCAAATGTCTTTTCTGCAAATGTTGCGACAGGTAAATCAATCTGTGCGGGAAGCGATGATGCACCGTGATGTACCATTTGAACTCCTGGTAAATACGTTAAAACCCAACAGGTATGCCGGAGAAAATCCTCTATTTAATACCATGTTTCTTTTTAATGTCGAGGATCAGACATCTATACTTGACCCCGAGCTGGAAATTGAACATCATGCCATTGATCTGGAGATAGCAAAGTTCGATTTGACCTTATTTATTTCTGAGAAGAAAGATCAACTCCAATTGACCTGGGAATATTCTCAGGGACTATTTAGCAAGGAACGTATCAAGGATATAAGTACACACTATCAGATTTTAACCCGGGCAATTTTAGCTGACCCTACAACTGCGGTAAAAGATCTTGATTTAATTTCCGAGGCCGAAAAAGATTTGATTTTAAATAAATGGAATAGTTCCGTAAATGTGCAATCGCCATATACGACAATTCTTGACTTATTTGCAAAGCATACTGAGAAGAATCCGGATCAAGTGGCGGTGATCTACGAAGGGCAAAGGTTGACATATGAGGAATTAGATATATGGTCAAATCAGTTGGCCTTGCAGTTGTTAAAAAGCCAGGTGCAAAGTGGGGATTTCGTGGGCGTATACACACCCCGGTCATTAGAGATGATCGTAGGAATTCTTGCCGTTATGAAAGCCGGAGCAGCGTATCTGCCACTAGACCCGGATTATCCAGCAGATCGCATACAATATATGATGGCAGATGCATCAGTCAATCATGTACTTTATCATCCCGCCACTGTCCCTGATTGGGCAAATCCTGCTCATCGTTTTTTAAAAATATCGGCGACAAAAGATGATCCTGCCCACCCTTTAGAAGTACAATGTAAAGCGCAAGACATCGCCTATTTAATTTATACGTCGGGTAGTAGTGGCAAACCAAAAGGTGTCGTCGTTACTCATCAGAATCTGATGTCATCCATATGGGCACGGCATACTTTTTATGATGAGAAAGTTAGGTGCTTTCTACTTTTATCTTCTTTTTCTTTCGACAGTTCCGTGGTAGGAATTTTTTCGTCGATTTCGTCAGGTGGAACACTTTTGATTCCCCCATCCAGGATCGAGCAGGATACTGAAAAATTGGGCAGGTTAATCTCCCGGTTCCAGGTTAGTCATACGTTATTATTACCCACTCTTTATTCGGTGCTACTGGAATATGTTAATCCTCAGGAGCTAAGTTCGCTATCAAACGTGATATTGGCTGGCGAAGCATGTAGTTCCGCGGTAGTTAAACGTCATTTTGAAGTCTTGCCTGGAGTCAACCTATACAATGAGTACGGCCCAACTGAGGCGACCGTTTGGTGCATAGCCCATAAAATATTACCCGATGAAGCCCAGGACCGGGTACCCATCGGAAAACCAATTCAAAATACGCAGGCCTATATATTAGACTCCCATCTTCGTCTGGTTCCTCCCGGTATCAAGGGTGAGCTTTATATCGCTGGAGTGGGTGTTACACCCGGCTATTTAAACCGGCCCGCTTTGACCAGGGAGCGATTCTTGGTAAATCCTTTTGATGATAAGTCGAACACGACCTTATATAAAACAGGAGATCTTGCTGCTTATCGAGGTGATGGTGTTATTGATTTTTATGGACGTGTGGACAATCAGGTTAAGATCAGAGGGTACCGGGTGGAACTCGATGAAATCAAGGCCACCGTACTTTCGTATCCCGATGTGACGGATGCCATTATTCAAGTCCAGGAAGCTCAGGGTCCGACGCGTCAAGGTAATCAACAAATTGCTGCTCATGTTATTGGAAAGGAGTCAACAGTTGACAAACTTGTGATATTTCTTCGCGAGCGCCTTCCATCTTATATGGTGCCTCGACTCATAATCAGTCATGATACTTTTCCTCGGTTACCCAACGGAAAAATTGATTATTCCGCCCTTGCGGATTTCATTGTCG
>JABDLW010000842.1 GCA_013001805.1 Saprospiraceae bacterium
GATCAGGTGTGGGCAAATGGATTACCACCAACGGAGGCATTGGCACCGTGACGATGCCGACACTATATGAATTTCATGAAATTTTTCTGTGTAATGACATTTCGCGACCCAAAGAACAGAATATGACGATTAATGGACCCGGGTGTTTTGCCTCCGACCAGGTCTATCGAAATGTGCGAATGCCGGAAATCGATAAAGGTGAAATTATTGCCGTTATGGATAGTGGGGCATACTTTACTTCCTGGGAATCATCCTTTGGTTTTCCAAGACCTGCTATTGCTATGGTCAAGGATGGATTGGCCCACTTGATTCGTAGACGGGAGAGCTTACTTGAAATGTCTGAACGTGATGTCATAGAACTACCAAAATTTCCACGTTGAGCAGGATTCCCATGAGACTTTTAAATCTATTAATAATCAAATAATATAAATAATATATCATGAAATACGCAATAATTCACGCAGGGAAAGATCTTCTTAGAGATCAGATTGAAAAAGATCTCAAAGATGAATTAAAGTCAAGAGGATTTATGATCGGACATCTTGATGGAGAGATCAATTTTATTTTGAATTTTACCCAGTTCGATAAATTATCCGCAGTGCATCGTCGGAGGCAAAATGAATTTGTGGTCTCAATCGCTCTCTTACAGAAAGAAACGGATGATTTAAAGTATTTATGTTACAATTCCTTGGTTCAAACGTTGTCCAATCTTTTTATCTGTGTAAAATCAGATGGTGAGTCAGTCTCGGAAGTATATTGTATAACTCCTGAGGTCGGATTTTATAAAATCGAATACTCCGTGCCTGGATTGGTTGACTTGATGTTGCCGGTCATTACCGCCCATTTTGCCATAAATAATCGGATTCGGTACGACCTTCCAGCCAAGTATACGACTACCAAAATCACAGAAGAATTGAAATACTATGGGACTGTATTAAATAATCTTGGGGTATTGCCAGCACCCTTTCCACTGCATGAAGTCTTAAGCCAAGAGAATATTAACCATGTCTACAAAATCTTTAATGTCTCAGGTCTGAGTTATGGTAATTTGAGTGCCAGGGAACGGATCGAGGAAGTTGGTGAAAATACATTCTGGATGACCGCTCGAGGTGTTGATAAGGGTCAACTAAAAGGTGTCGGGAAGGATATTCTTCTAGTCGAAGGTTTTGATGAGAAAGAAGGTAAAATCCTTGCTCGGATTCCAGCAGGCAGCAATACCAGTATTCGAGTGTCAGTAGATGCCATAGAACATCTGATGATATACCAGACTTTTGCGGAAGTAGGCGCTATAGTTCATGTACACGCCTGGATGAAAGACATTTTGTGTACCACACAGAATTTTCCATGTGGCACGCTTGAACTGGCTAAAGAAGTAGTCGGTTTATTAAAAACTACTCCAAATCCTACGAGAGCAGTTATTGGCTTGAAAAACCACGGATTAACGATAACCGGCAACAATTTAGGCGACATCTTTTCGAGAATCGAAGGAAAACTATTAAAGGAGGTGCCCATGATGGTGTAAATAAAATACGATGTATTTCTTAAAGACCCTTCTATATCAGCCTTTTCGCTATGTCCTGACCAGCACAGGTATAGCACTATGCATGCTCCTCATCCTTTTTTTGATGGGGATCTATCGAGGTGTTTCAGAAGGATCCGTAGAATATATTCGTTCTAGTGATGTCGATCTTTGGGTATTACAACAGCACGCCAATAATATTTTAAGAAGCACCTCACTTGTGAATGCTTCTCACCAGAGCAAACTGGAAAATATTCAGGAGATTAAGTCAGTTTCGCCCGTTGTTTTTGTACTGGGATCTATTCGACTTCCGGAAGGAGATCAGACTGTATATCTAACTGGATATGATCCAGCAACCAGGCAAGGTGGCCCTCCGGATATCTCCAAGGGACGAACAGTGGCCTCCGATCGAGAAATCGTACTTGACCGTTCGTTTGCAGATAAAAACGATTTATCGGTTGGAGATACCTTAGTATTGAAGAAAGATACATTGACTGTGGTGGGTTTAAGCAATAAGACAAATATGATCGTAATCCAATATGCTTTTGTGAGTCTGGCCCAAATCTATCGATATTTGGGTTTCAGGAGCGTAGTTTCTTGCTATATGATTAAGTTGTCTTCAGAAAGCTACTCCGCTCAAGTGAAAGAAAAAATTGAACAAACAATTCCCGATATTGCTGTTTTTAATAAAGAGACTTTTTTAAAGAATAATACCAAGGAGATGGAATCGGGTCTGCTACCATTACTCTTTTTGGTAGCCGTTATAGGAGCCATTGTATTAACTGCGATATTAAGTCTTATTCTGTCTATTAATGTGCTGGAGCGAAGACGAGATTATGCTGTGATGAAAGCACTCGGGGCTCTTCCCGGTTTTGTAATCCGGCTCGTATTATCTCAATCGATAACCCTAGCTGGGACGGGACTGATTTTAGCCATTATAATAGTGAAACCCATTACCAAATTAATCGAAAATATTGCTCCGGAGGTACTAATCAGGACATCCCCCATTCATATAGCTGCTGCTGCATTTGGAATACTGATGATCAGTTTAGTTAGCACCCTACTGCCCTTGCAAAAACTACGCAAAATATATCCATTAGAACTTTTCCAATGATGCAAAAGAAATCGTCTGAAGCAATTGTTGAAATGATCAATGTATCAAAAACACTTGGTGATGAGAATCGCTCAACAACCGTATTGCAGAATGTCAACTTCCGGGCCCACGCAGGAGAATTAATATTAATCCTGGGGCCTAGTGGTAGTGGTAAATCTACGTTTCTGACTACCTTAGCGGGCTTACAATCTCCAAACTCAGGCTTGGTAAGACTCTTTGGAAAAAATATTCAGGAATATAGTGCTAGGGAACTTCAATTACTAAGGGCAAGGCAAATCGGGTTTGTATTTCAGACCTTTAATTTAATTGATGCACTGACTGCGACAGAAAATATCGTATTGGTCGGTAAGTTTGTACGATCCAAACGTAAAAACCTTGTGGATCGAGCTATCAACCTCTTAGACCTCCTGGGAGTGTCATATTTGGCAAGATCTTATCCAGGCCAGATGAGTCAGGGTGAAAAACAGCGAGTAGCGATAGCCCGTGCGCTGATGAACCATGCCGACTTGATCCTAGCGGATGAACCAACCGGCAACCTCCCATCCGAACAAGGATTAGAAATTGTGAAAATGCTGCGAAATGAGGTAAGGAGAAATAATAGATGTTTGATTATGGTGAGTCACGATCAGCGAGTCGCATCATTTTCGGATCGAGTTTTCTCTATTCAGGATGGGGCAATCACTCAACAGTCAAAATAGTGATTTAAAAGTTTATCAGAAATCTCGCACAGGTACTGCCCAATCAAAATATTTCTTTGCATATCCTTTGGTGACTTTCCGTAAAAGAGTAGGGATAAAAATCAAAAAGTTACATGCCAAAACTTAGAGGGAATATCGTTCCTACAATGCTAACGAGTACCATATTCTATTGACAATACTCATATACTTACTTGATCTATGTCAAGGCGAACATGTCTAAAGGA
>JABDLW010000851.1 GCA_013001805.1 Saprospiraceae bacterium
GCATTTAAGTCATATTGATCCGGAGTCATGATTTCTTCGATAATATTCAGTAGCTGTATCTCACCTAATATGCCTCGTGTTTTGACATTCGAGAGAACCTTCTTAAGATCACCCACACCAGCTGCGAGAGATTGCATTTCTCCCAAACCCTTTTGCACTTTTTCCAGGTGATCACTCACTAATTTAAATGATCTGCCCAACCGTTCTTCCAGTGTCTGATGCAGTTTGTCATCTACCGTCGCTCGCATTTTCTCCAGTTGCTGCTGATTATCCACACGGATATGTTCTAACCGGTCACTGACCTGCAACCGGATCTTTTCCAGTGCCTGGGTTGTATCCGTATGTAGGAGATTGAACCGTTTCTCATTGGAGTCGACCAGGTCCTTTACCTGCCGGTTAAGTAAATCAAAAATTTCAATCTGATGTTGATTGAATTTGACCAGACGATCATCCAGATCGTTTCTCGAATCACGCAATTGGCCATAAAGTTCTCTGCGATTGTCGGAGATGTCGTGCTTGAGCTCCCCAAGCAGATGGCTTTGTTGCTGTTTCCAATTAGCGAATTCTAACAGTAACGGCTGCTCCGATCGCAGGCGATCACGATACAGGTAGACACAGAAATGTGCTAAAATAATTACAAGAACGATGAAAAACATCAAGCTGGAATAGTCCATAAGATTCTAGGATTGTGGGTAAGTTAATCTGATTTCGATTCTGTGCATAGAGAGGAGTAACGGAAGATGGCTAAGGCCATCTTCTTAGAATTCCTCCGGTGATATTTAGCAGTGTTAGTAATCCAAGTGCGATGATGGCGACCAATAGTAAGTGTAGCATGAGTTCTTTTTTAATGATGAAATAATATTGTTTGTATCCTTATGACAATACAAGTTTACCTTTGTACCGTGCAATCTTTTTGCACTGCAAATAAAATGATATAATTTTATTTTTTAATATGAAGACCGCCTCGACCAATCATAACCTGAGACACTCAGAAACAAATTGCTATGCCGACTAACTTACACGCTCTAATAAGATATCGCACCATAGATGAATGTCTGGTCAAAAGATACCGCCGCTGGACCTGGCAGGACCTGGCGGAAGCATGTGCCGAAAAAATCTATGAATACGAAGGACTTGACGCCGTACCCTCGCGCCGAACGATCATGTACGATCTCCAATCAATGCGCGATGGAAAGCTCGGTTATTTTGCTCCCATTGCTTATGATCGTTCTTCCAGGAGTTATACTTACGAAGACCCCAATTTCTCGATTCAAAAATTCCCACTAAGCAAGGATGATATTTTCGAACTCGAATATGCCTTATCAATTTTGAAAAATTTTAAGGGCTTTCAGAATGCTACTGGCATCGAAAATATCATTACCAAATTGGAACATACCGTGACCCTGCAGGAGGCTTCAAAAAAAGAAATCATACACTTTGATCACAGCTTGAACGAGCCAGGACAGAAGTGGCTACATATGTTATATGACTTCATCCAACAAGAAAATGCCATTCGCATCGTATATCAACCCTTCTACCTGGACGAGCCATATGAAAGAGTCATCAGTCCCTACATAATTAAGGAATACGACAACCGCTGGTTTCTTATCTGCTGGGACCACATAAGAAAAGATATCAGAAATTTTGCCCTCGACCGACTGGTCAACATCAGTAAAGAACCGGTAAGATTTCATCATGATACGACTTTTGATGCCAAACAATTCTTCGAAAATATTATCGGTGTCACGTTGCCTGAACAAGGAAAAATTGAAGAAATTATTTTTGAAGTGTCAGCAGATGATGCTAAATATCTGATCACCAAACCACTGCACGTATCGCAGAAGCGATTAGAAGATAATAAGCAAAAAGCGGTATTCTCAATAAGGGTGATTCCTAATTTTGAACTCGAAAGTATCCTGCTGTCATTTGGTGATCGTCTCCGTGTGAGGCAGCCACGGAAACTAAAAAAGCGACTGCTGGAGCGCATTAAAAAACAATTGCAGCTTTATGGAGGAATCATTTAGTAGTTGCCGCCATTATGTAGCATACGCCAGGGCATCTTCAATAATCACGTCGAGTAGTTTTCGAATACTCCAACCATAGGCACGCGCCTGCTGCGGCACAATACTTTGGGCACTCATTCCGGGAATGGTATTGGCTTCCAATAAATAAAAAGTATCGTTCTTTAAGATGTAATCAAATCGGACCACTCCCTTACAGGAAAGTATCTGATATAATTCTTTAGATAGATTTTGACACTTTTCAGTTAATTCCTGACTTAGCTCAGCCGGAGTAATTTCAGTGGACGCACCTTCATATTTTGCTTCGTAGGTAAAAAACTCCGCCTGAGGAATTATTTCAGTAATTGGCAATGCGTGTATAGTTTTTCCCTCCCGTACCACGCCGCAGCCGAATTCACGTCCGGCTAAAAAAGCCTCCACGATAAGCTCATCGTCAAATTTATAGGCGGCGTCAATGGCTGTTTTTATTTCTTCCCGGTTTTTAACTTTACTCACACCATAACTGGAGCCGTTGCTGTTTGGCTTTATAAAAACCGGAAGGCCCAAAGACAGAATGAGATCTATATCCCATGGCTCTTTTTTTTTCAACAGAATCGATGGAGCCAATGGAATATTATATGCCTTTAGATAGTCTTTGCATTTCTGCTTATTAAATGTCAGGGATGCCGACAAGGTGTCACAGGTACTGTGCGGTATTTTTTGCATCTCCAGATAACCTTGCATTTTTCCATCTTCGGCAGGAGTGCCATGGATCATCAGAAAAGCAAAATCAAAACTTTCTTTATTACCTTTCACGGTAAGGCTAAAATCGTTTAGATCCATTTGTTCGCCAGATTCCTGGTCAAACCAGCCTCCGGTATCGACACTGATCAGTCTCCAGGTATACTTGGACGCATCCAGGTGCTCAAGGAGTAACTGGGCACTTTTTTCGGAAATGCCACGCTCAGCAGAGGGACCTCCAGCGATGATTGCAATATGCATGTTAAAATTTATCTTCAGGTGATACCTGGTTCATATTAGCTTCAAATATAATGTTTAACCTGCAATTGTCTGTGCCTTGTTCATGGCAGAATATTTTAATGGAACGAACCGATTCAGCCATATCAGGAAATAAAAGTAACCGGATGTTTTAATTTCAGAATCGACCGGTCATAAATGAATCGAGGCCACCCACAGGTGGCCTCAATTCAATCTAGACGAATGATTATATCAATTATCTTCGAACAAAGACGAGCTCATGATACTCATCTTTTGCAGATCTCACTCGCAGCTGATAGATTCCTTCACGCAAATTGCCCACGTTAAACCGGATCAAATCTGCCTTCGCAATTCTGGGGTTCCGGTCTTGTAATACGGTGCGTCCCATCATATCACTCAACTCCACAACCGCATCTTGATCCAGAAGCATTTCCGGCACCTTAACCATAATATAGGTCTGAGCCGGATTAGGAAATGCCATTTGTAATGCTCCTCCACCACTGGCAATGGAGCCCGTATCTGAGACATTATCCGTGACAAATTCATACCAATCCGTATCCTCACTGATGGAGCCATCAGCACACTGCACATTGACCTTAAACTGATAACTGCCCGGAAGGGAAAGTCCATCAATCATTAATTCTGGTGCCAGAACAATGCTATTTTGTCCGTAAAATGGCGTAGAGCCTTGACTTTCTACCTCCACTTCATAATCAATTGCTCCAACTATTTCTTCCCAGCTCAAGGTGGCACTCCCTTCTTCACCGATGGTTACGGCCAGGCCGTTGGGTGGAAGACAGTCACTTACACTTTCGCCATCAGTCTCAAATGTCATCCACGGCGAGCAATCACTATACGTACCACCATCGCAAAAGCCGGCTACTTTCCACTGATAAGTACCACCTGCCATCAGTCCCTCAATTAAATAGGACGTGTCACGGGTCGTAGTGATCAGAGTATAGTGGCCAGTGAGACCAATATTCTCCACTTCGATTAAGTAGAATGCATTCTCTGACGACTGCGTCCAACTAACCTGAGCTGTAGAGCCATCTACAAATATGATCTCCGCCACCGGTACGGCACATGAATCTTCTGGTTCATCTGGTACCTCCAAGGTCTGAAAGGCAAATGTATCAGACCAGGCGCTAGTATCTTCTTCGCTGCACAAAGTCCTGACTCTGAATAGGTAACTCGCATCAGAAGCGAGGTCTTCGAGATGCGCCTGCAAGCCCGCCACTGTCTGTAAAAACATAATGCCCACAGTGGTATCTTCAGCGGAAACCTCAACTTCGTAAAGGAAACTATCATTACCCTGCCACGAAATCCAGGCATTGTTGGCATCAACAGAATCCAATGCGATGCCGGAGGGAATATCGCAGGAGTCCGGCTCACTCATAGGTGATAACGTTGTAAAATGAATGGATTCAGAAAATCCACTTAGTTCCTCACCACATATCGATTGAATGAAGAGCTCATATTCCGTTTCGGGCATCAAGCTGTCGAAATAATAGAAGTGCTCATCAGTCATAAATTCGATCGCAGCAGCTATGGTGTCAATATCTTTGATAAATAACCTGAACGCTTCCTGATCAAGTGCTGTCCAGGAAATCATTGCTGAATTGTGGGAAAGGGAATCAACGACTATATCTGCCGGCGGGTCACACGTGGCCGTGGTGGTGTCGGCTAAATTAAACATAAACCACTGGCTATAATCTGAGGTGTCCCCAGCTGCACATACCGACTTCACTCTAAATTGATAATCCAAACCCATACTGAGTCCACTGACTTCAATGGCAGTATCCTGACTTGATAGCATCAAAACCTGCGATCCGGTATCGATAACCTCCACTTCCACAATATAAGTGGCAGTGTCAACGGCCATCCAACTTAAAAAAGCAGTGCTATCATCAATTCGGAGAGCATGTAATTCAGTCGGGGCCTGGCAAATCAGCACCTCCTCCTGAGTAGTAAAAGCCAACCAATCTGTATACTCACTGCTCTCCCGGTTACTGCACAAAGAACGCACACGTACTTCGTAATCAGTAAATGGATCGAGATCAAACAACGTAAGCTGGGCAGAAGTATCACCGGCATCGAGGACAAAACTCCACAAAGTATCTGACGTCTGAACCTGGATCTGAAAAAGGGCCTGCAGGGGTCCTGTCCAACTTAAATAAGTGTTGTTGCCAATGGTACTGTCCATCTTGAAACTCGAAGGTGGGTCACATACGAAAAACACCGAACTGTCGGTAGCTGATGGGAATGCCTGCCATTCGGAATAGTCACTTGTGGATGTTTCCGAACAAAGAGCTTTGACGCGAAACAAATATCCTTCGATCGAATCCATCTGGAGAAATTGATAGATGGGATCATTCAACGTGGTATCAATTATTATCGCAGTTGAGCTATCAAGGTCATCGATCTGCAACTGATACCGGGTCGTTGAATCGCCCACAGAATTCCAACTGAGTGCGTAACTGGAAGAATCCAGGCTCTCGGCCATGAGTCCGGAAGGAATAGCACAGGAATCTGTTGTCTCTGAAAGTGTGCTGAATCCGGCAGTGAGGACAGTTGGCAAACCGGTGGTACAATTTGCTACCAACTCCACCGTGTATTCTGTCCCAGCCACTAATCCGTTGATCTGGCTGGGATTACTTGCCGGTGCAAACGTCGCATCAAAGCCAGCGCCATCAGAGACTGTCAACATGAAAACGGCATCGCCATCAGTGGAGCTCCAGTGGATCAAGGCAGAAGTCGTAGTAATTGAGTCAACAACCAAATCGGAAACAATATCACAGGTATCCGGATCTACATCTTCTCCCGGCACGAACATTAACCAGGAAGTGGAACCACTAACTGCGGTATTTTCACACATGGTGCGTACCCTGAACTGATACTTATCCATCGCAGTCAAACCAAAAACGGTGACACTGGTGTCAATGGTACTGCTTTGAAAAAAGTAAATGGGAGTGTTGCCTTTGCTCCTTACCTCTACTTCAAAATGAGTCGCGTGATCCGGAGGAGTCCATGCCAGAGTTGCCGTGGAGAAGGTTGAATTTGACACCATCAAATTAGTAGCTTTTGGACAAGATTCATCCGGACTCATACCATCTGTCTGAAAGCTAAACCATTTTGTGGACCCACTGGTCGATGTACCAGAACAATTGGCTCGTACGCGAAATTTATAGTCACTGCCAGCAACTAATCCTTCAACCATCAGACTGCTCTCACTGGTCTTGAAAATCCGTTTTAGCTTCGGGGTGCGACCTTTGCTACGGATTTCAACCTCGTAATTGGCCAGAGAATCTCCACTAGCCCACATTAGGTTAGCGCTACTTTCTGTGATGTCAACAACTTGGAGGTCTTCAGGTTTTTGGCATTGGCCCGGCCCCTGGGCCAGCACCGATATCGGTATGAAGGTGACCGATATCAGCCAACAGGCCTGCACAATCATGCGCCTGCTTACTTGATAAATAGAATTCATAATATCAAACATTGAAAGGGTTAATAATAATCTTGATAGAATGAAGTCTGCGAAAAAGGTACGGTTTGTTGGCTTGAAAGCCTGCAGAAGTGCGGGTCAGATTGGTATTAATATAGAAACTCTATCTTTTTCAAAAAATTGTGCAGGATCAGTATACATATGAAATAAGGTTAATATATGTTTGGCTGACATCAAATCAGTGTTGTGACTTTATAAATACAAGTCGAGTACTTGCGGAAACCCTGTACGGGGAAGGAACGAATTAAATTTACTTACATGCGACACTTACTCCATATCCTCTCGATCCTTTTCGACTGGTCCTGGCGTCAAGCATTATGGCGAGTTATGAATCATTCTGACAAATAGAATATTTCTCCGGTACTTCCGGATACCCAATTAATATGTAACTTTAAGCGCGATTTATCATAAAAAACAGATTGAGCATTTATGGGAAAAGTAGCGGAGAAACCGAAAACAGTTTTTGACAAGAAGACCTATCTTGAGTGGTATGACATCATGCTTTTGATCCGAAGATTTGAGGAAAGGACACTAATGGCCTATGGTCAGAATCAGGTTCGCGGTTTTTGTCATGTATATATCGGACAGGAAGCCATTGCCGCAGGACTATTGACGGGAATCCGGGCAGAAGATGCGATTGTGACCGGTTATCGCCAACACGGGATTGCTCTGATGCGGGGATTGGACCCGAAAGCCTGCATGGCTGAATTATTTGGTAAGGCTACCGGAGTAGTGAAGGGCAAAGGTGGTTCGATGCATTTCTTCAGCAAGGAAAAACGATACTTTGGAGGTAATGGCATTGTTGGTGCCCAGATACCCATAGGAACTGGTATTGCCTTCGCCGAAAAATATAAGGGTACGGATAATCTTTGTGTAACCATGTTTGGTGATGGAGCGGCGCGACAAGGTGCTGTTTTTGAATCCTTTAACATGGCTGCGACCTGGAAACTACCTGTCTTATACATTTGTGAAAACAATCACTACGCCATGGGAACTTCGGTGAGTAGAACGAGCAATGTCACCGATATATATAAAATAGGTCAAGCATTTGACATGCCATCGGAACCGGTTGATGCGATGGTTCCGGAGGAAGTACATATGGCTCTGGAGCGAGCGGCGAAACACATTCGCAGTGGTGCCGGGCCCTATTTTCTGGAATTTAAGACGTACCGTTATAAGGGACATTCCGTTTCGGATCCGGCAAAGTATCGTTCTAAGGAGGAGCTTAAGGAATACCAGGAAAGAGATCCGGTGAAGATGTTGGAAAAGAAAATACTGGAAGCGGGGACAGCTACCGCCGCGGAGATCAAAGAGGTGAAAGACCGGGTAAAGAAGATAGTGGAAGAATCTGTAGCATTTGCCGAAGCATCTCCATTTCCGGACCCTTCAGAACTCTACACTGACAATTATATGCAGAAAGATTTTCCATTTACGGTGTAAAGCTCAGGAGGCGGACTCGACCTTCTGTCGCTATCTAATATTAGATTTTAATATTATGTGTTAACTTTCTAAAGGAGAATATCCCTTTCTCCGAAACTAAAGTTATCTTTGCACAAATTTTCTAAAACCAGTATGGCACAACGTAAAAAAACGCGTAAAGCTAAAGAGGATACGCTCGTCGATATAGTTGAGGTTAAGGAGCAGGCGGAAGACTTTTTTGAAAGCAATCAGAAGACGCTCATGGCTGTTCTGGGAGCCATCGCCTTAATCGTTGGTGGTTACTTTGCCTACAAACAATTTTATCAGCTACCCCGGGAGCGTGAGGCTTCGGAGCAAATTTATCAGGCCGAACTGCAGTTTGAAAGAGATTCTTTTGAACTAGCACTACTTAATCCAGGTGGAGGTTATAGTGGATTCCTGGACCTCGTAGACGAATACAAGGGCACCGATGTTGCAAATCTGGCCAGCTACTACGCTGGTATTTGCTACCTGCACCTGGGTAAGTTTGAGGCTGCTATTAGCTATTTATCTGATTTTAAACCAGATGGAGAAGTGACCCCGGTAATGAAATTCGGAGCAATGGGAGACGCATACTCAGAACTTGGTCGCATGGATGAAGCCATCAGTTCGTACAAAAAAGCTATTCAAGCAGCAGACAATGATTTTTTGACACCTTACTACATGAAAAAACTAGGTCTGCTTTATGAGAATCAGGGAGACTACGCCGCAGCAGTTAAAACTTTCAAACAAATAAAAACTGACTATGCCAAGAGTCAGGACGGCTTTAATATTGACAAGTTCATAGAAAGGGCCGAAGCAGCTGCCAACTAGCTCGGGTAATTTTCGTTAACTGAAGACAATATAATTATGGCCTTTCGGAAACTTCTGAAGGCCTTTTT
>JABDLW010000855.1 GCA_013001805.1 Saprospiraceae bacterium
CACCATGGGGATGCAACTATTATTTAAATCAATCTCATCATTCGCACTGTAAATTGTACCACCACCGTTTAGACCGGTACTTACTTGTGAATATACGGTCTTCTCTCCGCTGCCGTAGGTAAGTTCCCATGCATAATCCGGTGTATATGATACCCATGCTGACCAATTAGTGCCATCATTACTAAACCGCATTGACTGGGCATTGGTTGGACCATATACATACAAATCCACAAAACGACTTTCCACCGAGGCCAATTCGCGTTCGATAACAACCGGGTATACGGAGTTGCGCCGGCCAAAGTTTTGCGTCCAATAATGGTAGTAAGGACCACCGGTATCATCCTCTACGCAATCTCCATTCAGATCGCGGCGGTCAACCTGCCCGTCATTGCTATACTCATAGCCCACACCGATCTCACGGTAACTGGTACTGAGAATATTATTGCGATGCCCGGAACTATTCATCCACTGACCCATGGTGGCCGATGCCGTACCATTTCCAGCCGCAATGTTCTCACCTGCTGAATTATAACTGTATCCGGCATTTACCATACGTTGAAATGGACTCAGGCCGCTATCCAGATCGCAATGCGCAAAAAAATCATCAACCGCCATTTCCTCACTATGACCATCGGCGGCATTGTGCAGATTAATGACTTGCTTAAGCGGTGCTCTCATCCCATTATTCAACCGCTCAATGTTGGTAATTTCGACAATTTCTTGTTCCTGAGGACCAAGAGTGGCCCTGGCATTGTTGCTTTTCCTGGTTTGTATGGAAGAGGCAATTAGGGGTTGGGGAAGCGGATTTGATCGCGGTGTAGATGCAACCGCGTCTTCATCCAAACCATAGGCAGAAAGCAGAGCAAATTGTTGAGCTCCCATCTTTTTCACGGTTATCAGCCATCTCTGCGAACGGAAGCGCCGCAATCCCTGAAGTATTTGCGTTTTTAAAGGACTTAAACTCACCTGAATAATCCCCTCGACGAGGTTTCCATTCCTCACAGCAACTACCCGAAACTGCAGTTGCCTGCCACCGGAGGAAATAGATTGTAAATAGGCTTCAGCTACCGATGTTGTACTTTGTGCCCCACTGGTAAATGACAACAAGCAAAGAAGGAATGTAGTGATGCAAGAATAGAAATTAAATCTCATCAGGTCCGGTCTTTTGTATTACAAATACTACTTTATGACCGGAATGACATGAAAGGAGGATTGGGAGAATTACTTTTAAAGGCACAAAAATCATGCCTTATCTGGGTGGTCATAATACTCTTTGGCCCGGGAATTAGAGTTCAGACCTCTGTCGGGTATGAAAAGGTGATTTTCAATCTCAGGAGTGGATTGTCAGGACTTCTTTAAGAAAACCTCACTATCGGTATATACCGATCAGGTGTGTTCTAACGTAAACTGCTGTCGCAACGGAGTCACCGGCTAATTGTACTGACATAACTTTTGAAGCAATATTGGGCATATGGCACTCAATACAATTGGAGGTTATACTAGCCGTGATATGTTCTCGAAAACCACGGGAAGTAGTACCGCTGTTATGACAACTCAGGCATTGCTGATTAAAATAATCGGTCTTATCTCGCTGGTTTTTATGAGGACTGTGACAAGTACTGCAATCCATATTTTCGGATTTGATAAAGCACAGACTACTAGCAAGCAGACCATATTGATTGCCGTGCACATCCAGCTCCGCATCCGGTTGACCGGTATAAAAGTTGCGAGCGTAGTCGTCCAGGGTTTCACCAGACAAGAATGAAAACGAATTACCTTGTAGTAACCGGTCTCTGGGGCCAGAGTGGCATTGAGCACAGACATCCAAACGTTGTTGCCGGGGAAGTGTATCTAGTTTCAGCATAAACATAGCCGACTTAATTTCCGGATGCTTCCGGTGATAGGAAACATGCTTTGCGGCAGGTCGATGGCATCTTTCGCAATCCACACCAAAAAGCACCTGATTAGCTTCGTAGCGGTTCCCTGCCCCGGAAAAATCTTTGTTTTTTGCAAAGGTGACATGGCATTTTAAGCAACCATCCAAAATGGGCCTCTGGAGGATCTCAGGGGGGTAACCGGGACTATTTATCCAGGTTTGTGTCGGTGGAAAATACGATACTTGCAATTGAAATAGTCGATCATTGTCCCAGGTAAGAAACGACTGCCCCTTTACACCTGATCCAATGACAATGTCCACTTTATCGGGCTCCTTTTGATCGATTCCCTCCTTATTCTGGGTATGCTGATAAACAGTGCTCCCTTTCTTTTGCATCACAAAATCCACTTCTGGTAACTCCACCCTGTTGGAGCCTTCACGAAAATCACCCTTAATATTCCGGGAGCTGGCCATCGCTGACGTATTGTAATGAGCAGTTTCTAAATGGGATTCGTAAATCTCACCATGACATTCGCGACAGGTTTCCGAACCCGCAAACTGATCGCCATTAGGATGGGTAGCCAATGCAGGTGGATCATAGTAATCGGGCCCCTTATTCATATGTCTACAACACCATATGAATGTGATAATAAAAATAAGGCCGGTCCAGGATTTTTTAGTCATGGTATATCGCTCCCACCTGTATCATAGTACAGCTGGGTCGGAAAATATACAATAATCATAGGATCTATCTAAAGTGACAGGTTAAGATTGTTTGGGTTATACAGCCTCAAATCAGGATTCTAGACTGCCATTCGCCGAGAATAACCAAACCTTCACAACATAATCGATACCGTGGTGACATCTCCTTTCCATGCTGGGGTCACAATCCTTTTAAAAATGACGCCAAAACATTGTCTGAGGGGAACCGGATTCATCTAAATGGACTGATGATTTTAAAGAGCCGGACTCCTCATCCAGCAGCAATTTTTATTAGATTGACGCATGATGTTTTGGTGCGCAGCAATAAATTGTTTTAATTTTGAGTCACCTAAAATGAAGTTTTTTTTGGGAAAAAAGTTAAGTGGAAGGAGGACCAAAACTTCCAATATTTCTTTTGCTAAACGAACTTAATTACAGATGAACCAAGAGTATAAAAGTGATCTGGATGACATCCTTTCTGCAGAGGTAGAACAGAATTTGCAGAAAGAGTTAAATGTCAGCATCAAGGAATTCAGGGCCCTTAAAAAGAAATTTAAGAAGCTTCAAAAACGAGACGATAAAGTATTTATGGATATGCTTCGGACAACCAGCCGCAACCACTATCAGATGAATCAAATGGTTGATCGTAAATCAAGAAACATGATTTATCTCAACACTGTCATGTTATCTTTGATCATCGGGGTTTTAATTAGCTCGCTCTCATTCAACAAAGTTTATGACATACCTTTGATTATTTTTAGTGCCTTTTCTCTTGCCTCCACTATACTGGCAAT
>JABDLW010000885.1 GCA_013001805.1 Saprospiraceae bacterium
GTTGGACGGCTTTATGGAAAGGCCTCCGGTATCAAAAGTGACCCCCTTACCCACTAAACCTATAGTGCCAGTATCGGAATTTGGTGCCCCCCGGTGTTCAGCTATGATAAATGCCGGCTCGATCGCACTACCTCGATTGACCGCCAAGACGGCGTGCAGTCCTTTTTTTGCCATGGCCGTTTTATTGAGCACCTTTACTTTTAGACTCGAAGATTGGACCTTGCCTTTTATCCATTTTACCAAATAGTCAGCATCGACTTTATTGGCAGGACCGTTTACGAGATCCATTGCCTCTCGCTGGTATTTAGTAATTATTTGTTGTTCTGCGACCTGGGCTTTATATCGTCGTCCTATATTCTCGCCACCAACAAAGACGACTTCAGCACCCGCTGCTTGCAGAGGATGTGTCTCTTTCGCGGCGGTCGTATAAATCGATAAATTATAGGTAGAAAGCTCAAAGGCCTGGACAATTGCTGGTATCATCCCTTCATCTATGCAATCGACATCGATCTGTATTTTATGGGATAACTGACTTCTATGATTTAGTAAAAAATCGAGAAACACCTTGCTGACATCTTTGTGGTCATACTTATCACTAATGTCGATAAAAGCGAATGTTTCAAACTTCTTGCCTGAGTTGATTTTGAATACTTCAACCTGCGTATTTGTGGTCAAATCCTGGAATCCTAATTGATACCTTTCTCGCCAAAATTGTTGTTTTGCCTCATTTAATAAGTCCCGGTCATATGGGACTAAGGTAAGGTACTTCGATCGATATGGTTTTAATCTAAATCTGAATTTCATTTATTGTTTTTTAGCTGATCTTTATTTAAATCTGGTGTATTTATCTAATGGTTCTGAATCCTTGCTTTAGTGCCATTTCGGAGGCCTATTTAACGATGGCATTGGAAAGCTTCTTTCCCCAAAGCGTAATTATCATTCTTCGATTAGTGTGCGTTGCTGGAATGGGACACCCATGATTCTTTTACCGCAATGGCTCCTTAGTTGTTTAGAATCCAGTCACCCTGTAAAGATCTATTTTAGGAATGGAAACACGACTACCAGAGCGGTTATTCATTGTCAAAAAAAAGCCATTTTACTGCTTTGGGAAATTCTGCTCCCCAATCAGCCTCGTGATGCTTGGCGGTAGGGTGCAGGGAGAGTTTATAGTAGATATAGCGGTTATCTAGGGCTTTGTTGGCCAGAATTTCGGTGAATGATTTAAGTTGTTGCTCCATCAGGGCACTTTCCTTGCGACCACCGTACAAGTAGACAAAGGAAGGTTCGTTATTGTCAAACTTCTTGGCCTCTTTGAAAATTTCCGATGACAGCCAAAAAGACGGCGAAAAAATCATCCATTTAGAAAAAATAGCCGGATAGTTGATGGCCGTATAAACACTGATTAGTCCACCCATGGAGCTGCCGCCAATGCCCGTGTGAATGCGATGAGGTAAACTCCGGAATTTTTTATCGACATAGGGTTTTAATGTTTCAACGATAAATTTTGCGTACAAGGCTCCTTCTCCCGGTCCAAATTTTTCGGTAGCAAAAGGACTGTATTCTTTAATGCGATCACGTCCCCCGTGTTCAATGGCAATGATAATCAAATCACCGATACCCATTTCTTTTAAAATGCTGAGTTTTTGATCAATTGCCCAATTCCCAAATGGAGCATGTTCGTTAAATAAATTTTGAGCATCCTGGAGATACAAGACCGGATACCTCTTTTTCGTTTGATAATAATCGTGAGGCACCAAAGCCCAACATCTTCGGCGTTTTCCTAATTGTGGTATTTCAAAATCATCTTCGATAATAAATTTCTGGGGCATGAACTGTGTAGATCCTGCTAATCCATTCATCCGCCAGCGAGGAACATGGTCACGGATCTCCCGTACATTTCTATCTATTTTTCTTTTTTCCGGTACATTACCCCAGTCATCCAGCTCCTCCTGATTCCAATCCCCTTTGTGATAGCTGTAGAACAAAGGATGACGATGATCAGTCTGCAAGCGAAAATGATATTTTCCTTCCCCGATTCGCTGCATCTCAAAGGTAGGATCTGCCTCACACCATTGATTAAATGTACCAGATAGGAAAACCGGTCTATGATCGTTCTGAGGCGTATCCAGGTAAAACTCTACTTCAGTTAGATTGCTAGGTGTCAATGCAAGATGAATCTTGATCGGCAAAAATAACAATCTTATGAACTTAGATGGGATGTTACATGCACTCGCTTTCTGGCTTTAATAATCTGATCATCTGGAAGCATTTGATCAGTTTAGAGACGTCAATTCATCTCCTGATATAGCTCGACCATCCCTAATTTGACGTTCTCCGCCTCCAGGAGGCTGTTGAAATACTCAAGTTGATTGCTGAAGCCGTAAATCGTCGTTTTGTGACGAGGCGAGACGAAGGAAGATACCGGGTGGTAACTGACTGAGGATCAACGAAGTCAGAAACGACGAGAACGGCTTGTAATTTTAAATAATAAAATTATTTGGAGGAGAATCAGCGCAAGTAGGGTATTTCAACAGCCTCCTAGGGATTGATGCTTTGTCCTTTTTCCAATGGATTCTCTCATCTCAGCATGCGGGGTTGGGAGATGATGGAAGATACTTTTTCTATTCGATGCTTCCAACCGGACGTGTCTCATTTCCGTCCCGTCCGGTCAGTGCATCTCCCATGGATATCCGGGCTTTTTCGGCGAGATTACTTAAAGAAGCCACAATCTCAGGATGCGCACTGGCAATGTTTCGTGTTTCACTGATGTCGGTCTCCAGATCATACAGTTCCAATTCCATATCATTCTGATCATAATCAATCGGTAACCCATCATCCGTGCCCACTCGTCCATTGAGTGATCTATATTTATGTGGAAAGTACATCTTCCATTTCCCGTCCCCACTGAGGATGCCCTGTAGTTCGTTGCGGTGATAATAGAAATAGTAGGCTTCATGATGAGAGGTATAATCGGAAGATCCGGTGACTAACTTAAGCATGCTTTTGCCGTCAATCAGTTTTTGTGGCAGGGGAGCACCAGTGATTTCACAGATCGTGGGTAAAATATCAATGGTCATAGCGGGACTTGATATTTCGATGCCCTCACGGAAATGACCCGGCCACCGCATGACACATGGTACCCTTACACCACCTTCCAGCGTCGTGCCTTTACCCTCCCGCAAAGGATGAGCTTCACCGGAATGACCTCCATAGGATAGCCAGGGACCATTATCCGAAGTGAAGATTACCAAGGTATTTTCATCAAGACCTTCATCCTTTAAGGTTTGAAGAATTTCTCCGACGGACCAGTCAATTTCCGCAATTACATCTCCATAGAGGCCACGCGATGAGGACCCTTTGAACTTTTCGGAAACAAAAAGAGGTACATGTGGCATACTGTGAGGAACATAGAGAAAGAAAGGTTTTTCTCTGTTTTGTTTTATGAAAGAAACCGCCTTTTCGGTATACCAGGTCGTCAGCAGGGATTGGTCATCAAGGGTGTCAATTACATTTTCGTTTTCTACCAGAGGCAGCTCGGGAAAATTAAAGGTTGTACCCTGCCAGGGATGGTGGGGCCACATATCGTTGGAATAGGGAATGCCAAAATATTCGTCGAAACCCTGACGGGTCGGCAATAATTCGGGTTCGGAACCTAAATGCCATTTACCGTAGATTGCTGTGGCATAGCCCAAGGGTTTTAGTACTTCCGCAATCGTTTCTTCGTCAGGATTTAATCCCCTTTTTACATAAGGAGAGTAGGCCCCATGAATCCCCAGGCGATTGGCATAACAACCAGTTAATAACGAAGCACGTGATGCAGAGCAAACCGGTTGTGCCACATAAAAATTTGTCAACCTAAGACCTTCGCGGGCCATCCGGTCAATGTTGGGCGTTAGTATGTCCGGCGATCCGAAACAACCCAGATCTTCATAGCCCTGATCATCGGTAAAAACAATAACAATGTTTGGCAACTTAGTGTCAGTTGTCGATTTTGTATCTTCCCCCGGTGCTTTACAAGCAGATAGGAAAGCGATTGACAGAATTAAAAAGGCTGATATTTTTTTCATAACTTAAATTCATTAGCAATCATTTGCCTGATCTGGCACAAGCGCTAAAGATAATTATTATTTATCCAGTTGCCAGCACTGTTTATAGTACCTAATCGAATACTAAAATGGGGGTCATTAAATTGTCAGTGGTAATTATTACCTATAATGAAGAGCAGAACATCGGACGGTGTATTGAATCTGTGGGTGATATCGCCGATGACATTCTGGTGGTAGATTCGCATTCAAGAGATCGGACGCTGGAAGTAGCCGAAGAGATGGGAGCAACGGTGATGACTCATGAATTTATCGGGCATGTAGAGCAGAAAAACTATGCACTGGCCCAGGCCAAATACGATCATGTATTATCACTTGACGCTGACGAGGCACTTTCACTCGAACTCATCAGTGCCATAAGTAAGATTAAATCAAACTGGAATGCCGATGCATTTAAATTTAACCGGCTTAATCATTTTTGCGGTAAATGGATAAAGCACGGACTCTGGTATCCGGACCGGAAGATCAGATTATGGGACCGGCGTAAAGGTCAATGGGGAGGTACTAACCCGCACGATAAGGTCATCATGCAAAAAGGCGCGAAGGTGAAATTTGTCCGGGCTGATATACTCCACTATACCGTGCGTGAAATCGATGAGTACATCGGTCAAATAAATAAATTCAGTGCCATTCAGGCGGCGCAATTAACGGCTCAAGGTTTCAAGCCAACCTTTTTTCATCTCTACGTCAAGCCTCTTTATAAATTTTGGTTAGCCTATTTCCTGCGCCTGGGATTTCTGGATGGTTGGCGCGGTTACCTTATTGCCCGAGGTCAGGCGTGGGGCATTTATCTCCGTTATGCCAAGATTCGAAAAGTCAGAAGAAAGTAATTACTTGATATCTTTTACAAAATGATTTGAATTTAAGAGATACTTCCCACCCCCATTACTTTCAGGGAACATTTAGGCCATGAACCAAGTAATTGGAGGTGCCCTTTAGTTGCCATTCTGCTGTAACTAATTGACGCATTAACTACCATTTTATTTTTCGTTGACCTGTAATTGGTTTACCGGGTATTTTTTGCGGTCATACCTTACTGAGATCTTACCTGGCTTGTCGCTTTGCCCGTTTCAATGTTAAAGCTATCCTATTCTTGATTCCCAATATTTAGGAGACTGCGATCTTACTACCAAATCAATGATAACCTTTTAGCCAAAGTGATATAGAGAAGTAAAAAGTGA
The DNA here is from genome assembly GCA_013001805.1 of Saprospiraceae bacterium. Lineage (GTDB taxonomy): Bacteria > Bacteroidota > Bacteroidia > Chitinophagales > Saprospiraceae > JABDMH01. The sequence continues at coordinate 5,285 of JABDLW010000885.1, forward strand.
CATCATGAAAACTTCTACTTTATCCATTTTGGCCATCATATCTCTAACTTTGATGAGTTGGAATAACTCCTTGTCAGATTTGACCTGGGAATCCAAATTGAAAGATCAAAACCTGGAAGTATTTAAATCCACCGGATCCGGGTCAAAGACTGCCTATAAATTTATTGCTCAGCTTAATGCCGGAGAAGAAGAGGTTCTGGAATACCTTTTTGATATTGATATGATCCGGGAAAAATTTCCGATGTGCAAGTCGTTGGAGATTCTTGAAAAGCGCTCTGACCATGACTATATTTTCTATATCATATTGGATTTTCCCATGCCCCTTCGCGATCGCGATATCGTAATTAGCGTAAAACAACGGAAGAATAAGGATGGATCATACCACATAACGACACTGGGATTACCTGATTATCTACCAGCGAAGAGTAAACTGGTAAGAATACCCACCCTGGAAAGCAATACTTTTCTGAAGATGAACAAAGCAAATATCTTATTGACACAAATTTCTACGTGTGATCTGGGAGGTAGTATTCCGGATTTTCTGGTAAACATGGTCATCCCCCGAAAAATCAGCCAGTCTTTTTACAAGATGAAAAGCAAGCTTGAAGTATGAATTGATGAATATTTTAATACAGCCAGAATTTTTAGTTCATGCCGAATAATTCATGATCATGGAAAAGCTAATATTACAACTCATTTTCGTAGTCGTTATTTTCCCCGCAATCAATTGGGGCCAGGGTGAAACCTGGGCAGTATATGGAGTAATACATGCAGAAGAAGTCGACAACATAGATCCTTGCGACATTAAATATTGTATTTTGGAAGAGGACAGTCAACAAACGGTTCAAAACTTAACATCCAGCCATTTTATCCCAATCTACCAGAATCTGGATTATAGCACAGCCACGAGATTGAGGGACCTGCATAGTTCTGATGGTTCAAATCTTCCCGACAACGTGGTAAAGTTTTCTGCTTGCACTTCGGTAGAAGCAAATGAAAAGAGGAAAAACTCACTTTTACGTTTGACAATGCAAAAGGCAAAGAAGGAATTGGAGAAAAAGGGTGTACTTTATTTCGTGGGACAAGGGGCCAAAGTTCTGGCAAATTCCGGAATTATTAAGGACAGTAAAACAAATGACATTCTTGCAACCATGGGTAAGGTTAAAGTTCGAATTCCATTAAATTTAAGTAGACGAAATCAAGAAGCCAGCAAGTTATAATGTGGATCAAAGGATCCTGGCATAAAGGTGAGGTGCCACATTTAAGGAACTTACCCAGATGAGATTCCAGTGTCACCAGATACCGGGCCAGTTGGCCAGGCTTTCCTGGGGAGAGCAAAGGAGTGGTCAAAATAATTTATTACCTTGTCACGATAGATCTGATGATATATGAATCAATTGCTGTCCCTTTTTTCTGTCCTCTTTTTCCTTGCTTTATTTGGGTGTAAAACTCAAGATAAAAATGCAGATGATGCGCAGGCCCAGAACATAGACAGGCCGAATATTATTTACATTCTTGCCGATGATTTAGGTTATGGAGATCTAAGCTGTTATGGCCAGCAGAAATTTACCACTCCCAATATTGATAGGTTGGCAGCTGAGGGTATGAAATTTACGGATCATTACTCGGGAGCCACGGTTTGTGCACCATCGCGTTGTGCTCTAATGACCGGACTTCATACCGGACATACATTTATCCGGGGTAATAAATCATGGGAACCGGAAGGTCAATGGCCGATGAACGAGGACGCTTATAC
>JABDLW010000395.1 GCA_013001805.1 Saprospiraceae bacterium
GAAGCTATCTTTCTGGTTTATTCTCGAGTAAGTATCAATCTTTTTCAGTTGGTTTCCATTATTCCAGCAATTTGGATCCGGCATCAGGTGAAATTGAGTCAAACGATTTCTGAATTTAGTTTAAGACTGAATGATCATCTTGAACCGTTTGGTCCGCCCAAGTTATTCGTTAAATGATCTCTCAAGCTTGGCGACACCACATCACTTAGGATTTCGATATAATCATTCTCATTGAAAGTCTCAAAACCGAGACGCTTGAGTCGCTGGAAGTCTTCTTCTGTTGGCACAGAAAAATAATTACCCAATGTCGCATTTTGAGGTCTTACCGGGAGCCGATCTTGGTCTGTTAGCTTCTGGAGGCCATCTATTATCAGTTCGCAACCTGGTGGGTATAGGGTGAAAATATGCCATAGTAAAGATCTTTTTTTATTTATTTTTCGTTTTGCCATGGCTACAATTTCACCCGTATCAATGCCTCTGCTGGTGATATAATGTAGTGTGCAACCGTATTCCTTTTTATCGTCTTTAAGATTGTGCAGCGTTCCCATAATACCGCGGTAATCGGGTAAAATGGCGGAATGCAAATTTAATATCCCCTTTTTTGGCACGCTGATGATCTCATCTCGAAATATTTTAGCGAAGCGGATCGAGATGAACAAATCAGGTGCAAATCGACTGACTTCACTGATAAAACCGGGTGTATTAGGATTGGTGCACCTGGTCAGTGAGAAAGATTTGAAGTCTTCATTGAAGAATTCAAATGTTGTGTCGATTCTGTTGTCTTTAATAATTTTATTTAAATCCCGGAATATAAATTCCTTTTCATAATATTCGATTAGCCTTAAATCCCAGGGCTTGTTTTTTGGAGCGCCTACGTTTTCAGAAAAGTAGATTTTAACTCTATGATTTAATAGCTCTTTCTTGAGAAGATTAAATGCTAGATTCGCTTCAAAATCCCGGTTGGTAAAAAGGACTATGTTCATGTCAGCTTAAAGGCTTAGTTAAATGCATAGGTTTGCTCCGGGTAAAAAAAGTTATTGAGCTAAAGTAATGACACCCAGTTGCCCGGGAGTTTTTTCGAAGATTATATTTTGAGCTCGTGTCTCTTTCTTTTACATGTTGTCTCGAAGGTAGTTTGATTTTTACCCGAAGAAGGTAATACATTCATCACCAATAATGTCTATTTTATTCCAAACCCTCCCAAAATTTCCAGCTCTTGGCCTTTCTCGGGCTTGCGAGCAAGCATGGGCATAGCTTGTGTGATCAGTTCCTTGACACCGGGCACGCTGAGTGACTTGTCATGGTCTTCCTGAGTATCCCAGATTTCCGTTATCCACACTGCGTTTGCATCCGATTTATCTTTTCCGATGACATATAACTGACAGCCTTCAGCAGTCGCCACTAATTTAGATGCTTTAATCAAGATGTCGGCTAGCTTGCTGGCATTGCCTGGTGTTGCTATCAACTTTCCATGTAATCCATATTTACTCATATTCAGTCGTATTTATTCGAGAACTAAAATCAGAAAGTATACGCATTATATTATCACAGTTATGTGTATCCGCCATCATTCCTGGAGATCATGTGAATGACGCACCAGATAACTTGATTTCCTACGTACTTATATATTTAGACGAAGGTGAAAAAGGTCCTTAGTTACCCATGTGTTGCCAACTTTTGTTTCACAAATCGAGTAAAATCTAGTAAATCAGATCTGGAGCATTACTGCACTCTAGGAGGCTGTTGAAATACCCAACTTGCGCTGATTTTACTACCAATATTTTATTATTTCAAAAAGACAAGCCGTTCTCATCGTTGCTGACTTCGTTGATCCTCAGTCAGTTACCGCCCGGTATCTTCCTTCGTCTCGCCTCGTCAGAAAACGACGATTTACGGCTTCAGCAATCAACTTGAGTATTTCAACAGCCTCCTACGCCTCAATTACCTTCATTTATCCGCTTATCAGGGCAGTGCAAAAGCTACCAGTGTGCCTCCTTTACGCGGTCCTATCTTTGCTCCCCCTGCTGAAATAATAACGTACTGTTTTCCATTGATGGCATAAGTACTAGGTGTAGCATTGCCATCTATAGGCAAGTCATGTTCCCAGAGAAGTTCTCCTGTTTCCTTGTGGAAGGCCCGAAACTTAGCATCCTTGGTTGCTCCTATAAAGAGCACGTTGCCAGAAGTGACAATGGGTCCTCCATAATTTTCAGTACCGGTGATAGGAATGCCCCTGTCAGTAAGTTCCTCATATTCACCGAGTGGAACCTTCCATTTAATCGTGCCGGAGTTTAGATCTACGGCATTAAGGGTCCCCCAGGGTGGCTTAATTGCTGGATAGCCCTCGCGGTCATTCCATCGCTGAAAACCACGGAAGACATAAGGTTGCACGTCTTCCTGTGGCTTCGTCCCAGCCTTAGGTCCGGAATCACCAAAAAGGTAATTGATGATGGCGTCTCTTTTCTGATCGGAAAGTTCACTAAAAGATGGCATTCGTCCACCCCCAAAGTCCATCAACATGCCCACTGTTGATTTTGTGTGCTTGGTGGCTATATCTTTCAGTGCAGGAAATCCACCTTCAGGATTGCCGGAGAGATCGATTCCATGACAAGAGCTACATTGAATTTGATACTGTTGCTCACCAAAAGGTAGCGGAGTACCATCGGGATTTTTCGTTGGTATCATTTGGTAGAACCATGGTATTTCATTTACATTGACATATAAAATACCATCGGGGTCGGCAGCCGAGCCACCCCATTCCATTCCTCCGTCAAAACCGGGAAATATAATAATCTGCTCCAAACTGGGCGGAGGATAAGGACCGTAACTTCCGGATTGAGTAATTACGTCCTGGCTTAGTTGATATGCCTGGGGCGAGATATCCGAGTAATCATCTTCTGTATAGCGCTGACGTGTAAGTGGTGGTGGTTTTGTGGGAAAAGGCTGAGTAGGCCAGGCGTCAAAGCCAGCAATACGGCTTGGCTCAACGGGGCGTTCCTCGATAGGCCAAAGT
>JABDLW010000894.1 GCA_013001805.1 Saprospiraceae bacterium
CATCAGGGGTGGTCAAGAAATGGGTCGACAGTGGTATGAGGACGGCAAACTTCTTAAGAAGAAAAACACTTTTACGGATTTTATCGACTGCGGCCGTCATCTCATTGGTCAAAAATACTGTACAAAAGAATCGCTCTTTGCTATGGGAGGCAGCGCCGGTGGGTTATTAATGGGTGCCGTAATGAACATGACCCCGGAATTATTCCGCGGCATCTTAGCTGCGGTACCATTTGTAGATGTGGTAACCACGATGCTTGACGAAAGCATTCCCCTCACCACGGGTGAGTATGATGAATGGGGAAATCCAAACGACAAAACATCGTATGATTATATGAAATCATATAGCCCATATGATAATGTTGAAGCAAAGAAATACCCCGCCCTCATGGTAACCACAGGACTACATGATTCACAAGTCCAGTATTGGGAACCGGCAAAATGGGTTGCAAAATTGCGGGAGTTTAAAACTGACCGAAATCCTCTAATTCTCTACACCAACATGGACACGGGTCATAGTGGCGCATCCGGTCGTTTTGAGCGACATAAAGAAACCGCCATGGAATATGCCTTTTTCCTCGATTTGGCTGGTAAGACAAAATTGATTGACTAGCCAACTTAGAATCATCAGACCAACTGGAACTTAGTCAATGACTTAACCAAACCCTAACACAGGCAACGACAATATTCCCTCACGTATCTTTGTTTATATCATACCAACTGTACACTGGCACTCTGGCACAATTTTTCCAGTAAAAAACAGATCTCCGGAGATCTAAAATCAAATTGCAGAACATTTCATTTACGATGAGTTCACATAAACCTGCTCTTTTAGCTTTGGTTGCCATTATTTTCTGTCTTGCTGAAAGGTCTCAAGGGCAGATTGACTATAACCTGGTACTACTGGCGAATCCGGAGAATAATTGTCTGAATGGATTTAATGACGTGTGGGGCCTAGAGCACAGCAATGGAACTGAATATGCCGTTGTCGGAACCCGGTGCGGCACCTCTATCTATGATCTTGCGAACCCGGAAATGCCAGTTCTCGTTGCTGATGTGCCAGGTGCTCCGGGAGTTTGGCGAGATATGAAGAACTGGGGTGACAAGATCTATGTGGTTGCTGATCAAGGATCTATGGGGATCCAGGTTATTGATTTGGCAGATACTTCGGAAGTAAGGTCCTGGAACTTTAATCCAGTCTCAGGTAGTGATACCCTGAAAAAAGCCCACAATTTGTTTATTGATGCCCAGGGGCTGATGTACGTTGCCGGGTCCCATTTAAATGCTGGTGGTGTTGTGATCTTTAATATCAACGCCGACGATTCCATTCCTCCGATTTCGGGTTTTGGTCCTCCGGAATACGCTCACGATGTGGTGGTGAATGAAGCCAGAGAAATTATGTTGACTTCGGATATCTATGTGGGAAACTTTTCTGTGCATACGCTGGATAGAAATGATCTGATGAATATTGGAGTAACCACGGAAGCAAGTCAGGAAACCGGTTCATCATTCACTCACAATGCCTGGACAACTGATGACGGGAATATCGCTTTTGTCACTGATGAGGTGCCCGGCGCCTTCGTGGAGGCCTACGACATCAGTGATCTGGACGACATTATCTTTCTGGATAAATATGCTCCTTTTTCAACATTGGGATCAAATGTAACCCCCCATAATGTCCATGTGAAGGGCAACCATCTGATCATATCATTCTATCGGGATGGTGTGAAAATCGTGGACATCAGCAGACCGGCAAATTTAGTGGAAGTGGGTGGTTATGATACACAGCCGGGCAATGGTTCCGGCTGTTGGGGAGCATTTCCGTTTCTTCATAGTGATTTGGTCCTGGCCACTGATATTTCCACCGGATTTTTTGTATTGCAACCTAACTATTCAGTTCAGGCCTGCCATTTGGAAGGATTAGTTATGGATGAGCTTGGCAATATGATTGACAGTGCTTATATCCAGGTGTTAACTTATGACAGCGTCCATGAATATTCAGGGAGTTCCGGTAATTACGCTACCGGAATTGTTGACCAGACTACCTTACCAGAAAATCCGGGAAGGTCAGCTAGCAATACGGTGAGGGTGTTGGTGAGTAAAAAAGGCTATGAAAGTAAAGATACGATGATCACTTTTTTACCAGGAATGGTCGTAAACCAGGATTTTGTTTTACAGGAGGCTTCACTTCCGGTCGAATTAATTAGTTTCTCAGTTGGTGAAAAAGACTGTAACAACCAACTTTTGTGGCGAGTTGGAAGTGAAATCAATCACAGCCATTTTGAAGTTGAGAGTAGCTCCGACGGTATTTTCTTCAACCCGGAAGCATCGATTTTTCCCCCTGCAATCGCTGGCGATTCCTATGAATATTTAGATGCGCAGATTGACAGAAAAAACTACTACCGACTCAAACAAGTAGATCTCGATGGTACTGTAGATTACTCCCCAGTGATTTTTATTGAAAATAAATGTGTTGGTTCCGGAGAACGGCTTCTCATTTATCCCAATCCAGTACAATCTTATTTAAACCTGGAGACAGATTTGGAAATAAAGACGTTGGTAATTTCTGACAACTCGGGAAAAACAATTATGGATTTCCCAGGTGACGTATCCAACAACATAGACATATCGCATTTGGCACCGGGATTATATTATTTAAGAATCATTGCCAAAAACATGACACGCGTAGACAAAATATTCAAGACACAGTAGCATATTCTCGCTCAGAATGGCAGAAATCAAATCAGAAAACACCGGGAAGGCAAAGAGACTGACAATAAAATTCCGTGAATTACTATGAAAAATAAAGGGGCGATAATATATTTTTTATTTTTTGTCATTTTCCTTCATTTTCCGGCTCATAGCCAAACACCATGCGTCGCGGGAAATGCAGCAGGGTTTCCTTGTCAAAATGTTGACCTAATGGCTCATTTACCTTTGGATTCGCTTGGTGGCGCATCCTCTGCCAATGATGTCTGGGGTTGGACGGACACACTAACGGGAAAAGAATATGCAATTATTGGTTTAGGAAATGGTACGGCCTTTGTCGATATCAGCGATCCCGTTAATCCTGTCTACCTTGGAACCTTACCTACTGCCACTTCAAACTCTTCCTGGCGCGATATCAAGGTTTACGGCGACTTTGCATTTGTTGTGAGTGAAGCAGGTAGTCATGGCGTTCAATCCTTTGATCTGAGAACGTTGCGTAATGTCGCAAGCCCTCCCACAACCTTTAGTGCATTGGACCGTTTGACTGCGATTGGCAATGCACACAACATTGTTGGACTGGAAGAGGCTGGCTATATGGTAGTGGTTGGAGCAGGTACCTGTTCCGGAGGTCTGACCTTTGTCAATGTACAAGATCCTGCCAACATGGTGCTGGATGGTTGCTTTTCATCGGACGGCTATACCCACGATGCCGTTTGTTTTGTCTATCAGGGAAGCGATACGGAGCATGTAGGAAAGCAAATCTGCATCGCATCCAATACCGACACCCAGACGTTTGTCGACGTAACAAATAAAAGCAATCCTGTTTCTCTCGCAAGGATACCGTACGCGAGTGACTATACACACCAGGGATGGATTACTCCAGACCACAAATATTTAATCTTTGGCGATGAGTTGGATGAAACCCGAAAGTCGGTACCCACCCGCACCTTTATTATGGATATTTCCGATTTAGATAATCCTTCTGATCCAGTTTATTTTGAAGCCACTACCGCAGCGATTGATCACAACCAATACGTCAGGGGCCGCTTTGCTTATCAGGCCAACTACCGGGCGGGGTTTCGCATGATGGATCTGAAAAATATTTCGACTATTACGCTCAATGAAGCGGCATATTTTGATATCTATCCGGATAATGATAATGGTAATTTTAACGGCGCCTGGAGCGTATTTCCCTACTTCCAAAGCGGGTTGGTAGTGGTCAGTGGAATAGAGCAGGGTTTGTTTATTTTAAAGCCAACCGTGCCCCAGATCGTAATGGACGCAAACCGGCTACCTGTTCTTGCCGGTTGCAGTGATCAAAATATTGTATTTGATATTAATCTTACATCTTTTGGCGGATTTTCTGAGTCTGTCACATTATCGGTTACTGGTGTACCTCCAGAGGCATCGGCCATTTTTGCTACAAATCCCATTGTACCGGATGCAAGTACCACACTAACCTTGCATAATGCCAATGGATTTAACGGAGTCCATAGTTTGACTATCCAGGCCCGGGGGCCCATGAATGATACATTGCAGGATCTGTCGGTTGCTTTCAAAATAAGTGACAACCTATATATTGACGATTCATTTCTCAGTATGTATGGTCAATCGGGAGTGTACCATGCCGCCAATCTGGTGGAAATCGATGCGGAGTTAGCAGTCGATAACCATATTGATCTAAATGCGGGCGAGGAAATTCACCTACATCCAAATTTCGTCGTCCCCCAGGGATCTTCGTTTCACGCCTGGATTGAAAACTGTGGTGTAGCCGCCAAGGTTCCAACCACCTTTGTTTCTGAAGCGCAGAGAGTGAGGTAACAAGGTGAGTGGTTCCACCTCCCTCACGCTCGAAGAACTGGAAATATGTTGCATACCTGCTATAGTTTCAGTAGTATAGCTACGTGATGAAAAATAGCAGGTCGGGTAAATTAGGTTCCGCTCCGGTTTTCTTTACCGCCATTTCAACCATTCTTGGGGCTATCCTTTTTTTGCGCTTTGGTTTTGCGGTCGGTCAACTGGGTTTCATCAGCACATTGCTTATTGTTATCATTGGTCATGCAGTGACAATCCCAACCGCTATGGCCATCGCCGAGATTGCCACAAATCAAAAAGTAGAAGGTGGAGGAGAGTATTTTATTATTTCTCGATCCTTCGGTCTGGTCATTGGAAGTACCATTGGCCTTGCCCTGTATCTTTCCCAGGCGATCAGTGTGGCTTTCTACGTAATGGCATTTGCCGAGGCCTTCACTTCACTGATAGATTGGTTGACTGCGGAGTTTCGATTGAGTGAAACGGTTGTGACCATCCTAAAAACCAAACAAACGATTAGTATTCCTGCATTATTGATCCTTACCTATGTCATGTTAACCAAAGGAGCAAACCTGGGTGTTAAGATGTTATACGTCGTCGTCGGCATTCTGGCCTTTTCCCTGGTTGCTTTCTTTTGTGGCGAGACCGAATATGCTCAAACTATGGACTTTGATCCCGTCAGATCACTGGAAAACACCACTGGCATTCCATCTTTAAGTTTTTTCACGGTTTTTGCCATCATTTTTCCTGCGTTTACTGGAATGACTGCTGGTGTGGGTCTTTCTGGTGATCTGAAAAATCCCGGTAAATCCATACCTTTTGGCACCATGACCGCAACTATTGCCGGGATGCTCATTTATGGTCTGATCGCTTTTAAGTTTGCGCTATCAGCAAGTCCCGCAGAATTGTCCGATACAACCCGCATTGTCATGGAAGATATTGCCTGGCAAGGGTGGCTCCTGGTTCCATTAGGACTGGCAGCCGCTACCATTTCCTCGGCTCTCGGTTCTATTATGGTGGCACCCCGTACCTTACAAGCCATAGCCAAAGATCAAATATTTCCCTCCATTTCCATAAACCATTGGTTGTCGCGCGGCCGGGGTGAGAATCAGGAACCATTCAATGCTTCGGTTGCTACGATCGCTATCGCTGCCATCTTCATTATCATGGGTGCCATTGATAGTGTGGCAAAGATCATATCCATGTTTTTCATGGTGACCTACGGATCACTTTGTCTGATTTCATTTTTGAATCACTTTGCCGCAGATCCATCTTACCGGCCAAGATTCAAATCACGTTGGTATTTTTCTTTATTTGGTGCGGTGGCTTGCCTCGGTCTCATGTTTTTTATGAGTCCCACTTATGCTTTTGTTGCCATCACAGCAATTACTGCCTTTTATCTTTTCAACAGTTATTATAACCGTGATAAACAATCGCTGGCGGTTATATTCCAGGGTGCGATATTCCAATTTAGCCGGTCTCTTCAGGTTTTCCTGCAAAAAGCCAAGAAAGAAACCATCAGCACCTGGAGACCTTCCGCAGTCGCCATATCAGAACACTCATTTCAAAGGTTGAGCGCTTTTGATCTCTTAGCATGGATCTCGCATAAGTACGGTTTTGGCACCTATATCCATGTACTTAAGGGATATTTGTCAAAAGAAACAAATGCACTCGCCCATCAGTACAAAGAGCGCCTCATTCAAATGGCAGAGGATAAGGGCAGCAATATTTTTATAGATACCTTAGTAAGTCCGTCGTATACCTCTACCATTGCACAGGTAGTCCAATTGCCAGGCATTGCAGGTACCAAAAACAACCTTTTTATTTTCGAATTTTCAGCAGATGATGGTAAAAATCTGCATGACATCGTAGACAATCTTAAACTAATTAAGTCAGTAGATTTTGACGTTATTATATTGCGCACATCTATTCGTGGCTTTGGGCTCTTTAAGCATATCCATGTTTGGATCAGTACACAAGATTATGATAACGCTAACCTAATGATTCTCCTGGCCTATATACTCATCGGCCATCGCGATTGGCGCAATGCTGAAATAGAAATTTATACCATTATTCCCGAAGATAAAATGCAGGAAGAGAGAGAACGTCTATCTAAATTAGTGGAGGCGGGACAATTACCAATTTCTTCTAAGAACATTACCGTAATTCCCCAACAACTAGATGTAATGATTGAAACGATTATCCAGGAAAAATCAAAGGATGCGGATCTATGCATTATTGGCTTTCGGGAAGAAACTGTCAAGCATGACGGAACGGAATTATTTCAGCGTATCAACGACATTGGAAATATCATGTACGTTAATGCAGCGGCACAAAAAGTCATCATCAAAAACAAATTGAATACATAAGAAGAATTGTACTTCAAATGCAGGTAATGCTGGTGAAATGCGAGAAGATTATTTCATAGCTTTTCAATCAACCGCAACAAGTATCTTTCCTCCCTCTGCCAACACCAGATCTTTCTCGCATCCAGGCATGTTACATGAAAATTAAACCAGTAATTCCGATCTGATAGCAAGTGATTTATCGCATAAACAATCGAATCTTCTTTTAAATCCATTATACTTGCTCCCACCCGATGTTGCCGGTTAAATCTTTGATATTCCGGAAAATCCATAAATACTTGAGGCAGTCCTGCGTGAATATAGTCGAAAAATTTATTGGCTAGTGAATATTTATAACTTTCAGATGTGCCATCCAGTAAATTCAATCCAACTCTTGCCTGCCGCATCAATCCATCCAATTCTCCCGGCGGAACAAATCCCCTAAATGAAATTTTATGCAAAAGTTGTTCTGCAGAAGCCAGCATCCAAAGTTCTTCTCGCAAGTCTCCGTCGCCCACGATCCAGAGTTTTGCATCGATTTTATGCATGGCTTTAATAATTTCCGGCAGACCCCTGCCCTTGTTCAATACACCTACATAAATTAGTATGTCATCCCTGATCGCACTAGGCTCAATACCATCGATTAACCTTGGAAAGTTATGGATTACTTCGAAAGGTCGCCCATAAATCTCCGACAGCTTTTCGGCAATCCCCTGGGATACCGTATAGTTTAAATGCGTTTGAGCCAGTCCATTTCTGGCAATCTTTTTCCAATAATTCTTCACCCTATCCCGACCTTCCAGTTCCGGCACCTCTTCAAACCATTCATGGGCATCAAAGATGATTTTCTTTCCCATGGCATTAGCAGCCCTTACTACTCCCTTTAAAGTGTCATAATCCACCGCACCGTAAATATCTGCTTTACATTTTTTTAAGAAGGAAGAAAGTCGAATATTATATTCAGCATAAAATTTCGGGCCTTTATTAAAAAAACAACGTATTCGGTGCGTTTTGAAAACAAAAGAATCGAGGGGAGCAGAAGTAGGTAGTTGCCTTCCGACCAGTGTCACATCATAACCGTGATTCTGTAGACTGCTGCATATGCGGATCATTCTTCGATCCTGACTTATGTCATTGGTTACCGCAAATACAATCTTTTTCATCAGCTTCTAACTTTTAATTTTAATGCCCCATTGACTTTTATTACGGCCTCCTCATTTAGCAAATACTGCAAAACCGTAATCACCCAGTTCTGTCTTTGCGGGGGAAACAATCCCAGTAAATCCCGGACTTGTTGACCTTCCTCGATTTTCTCTAAAATTTGCTGCTTAATTTCAAGATATTCCGTTCGGTTCATTTTGCGTTTTCCTACCGCTTTGCAGTGATCACAAACGCCACAATCGACTTCCAGTTCATCACCAAAATAATGCAGCAGAAAAAACTGCCGGCATCCCTGCGTTTCAACATATTCCAGCATGCGGTCTATCCCCTGCCTGCGATTGTCCTTTCTGAACCTGAATAGTACCTGATCAATCGTTAGATTTTCTGCTCTCACACGCTCACGTAACATGGTCAATCTTTCCTGATCATCCTGTTCTTCGTAAGCAATAATTCCGTCTCTGGTCAACTCCTTTAAGTCAGAGACAATACGTTGGCGACTTGTACTAAGCAATTCAGCCAGTACATTCTCCCGGATGGCCACAAAATCATTCAATATTCCCTGGTATAAACGCATGAGAATGCGGAGCAAAGGATCTTTGCCCTTATTTTTAAGTTGAAAATCATACAGTACTTCTCTATTCACTACGATCTTGACCGTTGATGTCTGGTATACCC
>JABDLW010000904.1 GCA_013001805.1 Saprospiraceae bacterium
CGACAAGGGAGGTCAAAGACCTGTCACCGGCGATAATGGTAGGAGTTGCAAAAGTCAATTTTGGATTTTCCATGCCCCCAAACGGAAAGCTGGGAGGTAAGATGATGAGATCATAACGGTCCCAACGATAGGGGCCATATAGGGTTTCAGTAGCAACAATCATTTTTTCAAGGTCTGCCATTTCATATACTGCGGCATCAAGCATTCCCGGCTCAGCATATACTCCACTGCGATCAGAAATCGGGCTGAATTCGATGTCTCCTATCGCGAGAGCCATTAAATAGGCAGGAATGGGTTTGTCCATAGTAAAATGGTAGATACCTTCCGGGTTCTTTTCCTGCGGGTTAGATGCACTCATGACGGCCATTAAACCCTCTGGGACGCGGATCTTTGCATTATAAGTAAATCGTATGCCCGGGCTATCCTGGATGGGTATCCAGGTCCTGGTCAGCACCGCTTGTCCCTGGGTAAACAAATAAGGGTACTGCTTTCCATGTGTCTGTTTTGGATTTAGCCATTGAAGCGCTGCGGCTTCGGCCACGGTATGGTAATAAATGCTGATTTTTTCCAGGTTTCCAGGAAGTTTCACTTTCAATGAAGCACCCAGAAAAGGTTGGCTTTCCCCAATTTCGAAATCTGCGGCTAATCTTTGCCCCTTTTGCACTAGTAGGATGCTATCGATCTCCAGTCCATTTACATCAAAGGTGATTTCCGATGTGGCGCTGTCAAGAGCAATCATATAAGTTGCACTGCCGCGCAGCTGTTGTCGATCAAAATCTACTTCCAGATCAAGGTCAAGGTGTTTGATAACCGCTTTGTCCATTCGGGCGAAAGAATGAATGTCGACAGCATCCGGAATATTCACTTCTTCCATCGGCTTATTTTTACTGCAACTGACGGCAATAAATACAAACAGCATCCAATGACAAATTTTCATTCCAATATGTAATTTAAGTTGGCAAAACTACGGATAAAGATAAGAGAGAACAAAAGATTGAATTCTCATGATCACCATATACAGTATTTAGAATCTAAGCATTTGGTCCACGGGAAAATGGGCACCGTCACCGCTGGGAAATAATTTCAATGGTTAGCAGCATCTAATACCTTTTGCCAGACGCGGAAAATGTTTCCGGAGCAGATTTTCTCGATATCATTTTCTGAATATCCCCGGTATAACAACTCGGCGATTAGATTTGGATAAGCACTGACATCTTTTAGTCCGGTTGGAAGTGAATCACCCACTCCATCGAAGTCGGAACCCAGGCCCACATGGTTTATACCTGCCATAGCAACTGCATGATCAATATGATCAGCGACGGTTTTTACGTCCGCGAAAAGCGTCGGGTTGTCCTTCTGGAATTTGTCTACAATCGGTTTGGATTTTTGATCAGACAGCGTTAGACCTTTTTCGGCCAGGAGCCGGGAAAGAGCGGTTCGGTTGGCATCATTCTGTTCTTGCACCTTGGAATCCAGGAAAGAGGATCCAAAGTTGATCTGAATCACACCTCCATTTGCTGCCAGATGTTTCAGCATGTCGTCATTCATATTTCGCTCAAAGCCGGGAGTAAATTTTCGACAGGAACTGTGAGAAGCAATCACCGGCAAGTTAGTGAGTGCTAAAACCTGATAAAAAGCAGAATCTGAAATGTGTGAAACATCGACCATAATTCCACTGCGGTTCATCTCCAGGACCACTTCGCGACCGAAGGGAGAAAGACCGTTCCAGGTTCTTGTCGTATCATACGAGGAATCACAGATGTGATTGTCCTTGGCGTGGGTAAGTGTAATGTAGCTAATGCCTCTCTGCTTAAAGTATTTTACATGGTCAAGTTTTCCTTCAATTGGAGCGCCATTCTCCATTCCCATGGGTAACGATATGATTCCTTTATTAAAATTCATACGCACATCATCAGGCGAAGATGCGATAGCAAATTTATCGGGATGCTCGGCAGCGATACCCTGAACCATATCAATAAGTGAGTCTGCCAGCACCTTTGCTCCGTTACCTTCATAAGAGGACGGTATATAGATAGACATAAATGGTGCATCTAATCCCCCTGTTTTGGCCCGCACGTAGTCAAAATCACCCAAATCAGTTTTGATCGGAATCCCCATAAATCTTTTTTCCAGCCGAAAGTTATTGACTTTCAATCGATAGGGGAGGTCAACGTGCCCATCAGAAATGATAAACTTATGGGCAAGTTCATTTGCCTGTTGGATATACCGGGAAGCATGACTTGTCTTTTGAGCGGTGATGCAACTGGCAAATAGCAAAATGAATAGGAAGTTATAGATCTGCATATTCAAAAAAATGTAGAGGATTCGTAGTCTATGAAGATAGGATTAAAAACTCCGTCTCCCTGCAATCGAGATTAGACTTTAGACTGAAAACTTTCTTGTAAGGCTTAGTCAAGTACTCTTTTTGCCGTTGGTTTATAATATTTATTGCAAATATTTATAAGTTATTCATGTATACTCTACTTATAATCAGGTACTAAGATATCGTGATTAATTGGGTGTTGTAATGACCTTATAATCACCTCCATACAATAACAATGCATGTGTATATACCTGATTAACAGATACATATGGTAATGCTGTAAATCTCCTGTTTAATTGGAACTGTCAGTGACTTATACATTGGTATGATGACATATATAATAGGCCTAAATATACAAGTACCTCATAATGAGAAAAAAAAAGCTTAATAGATTATCATATATAACTTATTTGTATATATATTTGTCCCGGTTACCAAAATTTGACACCATGAAGAATCTTTTACGCTTTTTTTCTTTAACAATGATGTGCGCTCTTGGCTCGTTGGCTTACGCCCAACCTGGACCAGTGTGTACTGATTTAAACATTCCGGTTGGACCCGATGATTCGGCGACAATCGTCATTGGTAATTTCGTTACCAATGCTGCAATGTCGACGCCTGACATCACGCTTGAGAATCCGTACGGCGGTGTACTCGCGAGTTTGACGGCCGCAGGTCCCTTAGATCAAATTCGAATTCTGGCTTGTCCATACGTAGGCCGGGAACTGAAATTGGTTGCTAAAAATGGCAACGGGTCCTGCTGGAGTAAAATCACTTTTAAACAATCCAATGGTCCAGTAATTATGGGACGTGACACCACGGTGTTCTGCAACAGTCCACTGGTTACCGGTGGTCACATTGGAGGGGCTCCTCCCAGTGCCATATTATCCTGTACCGGTCCGGTGGAAGCCACGCTAATTGGTGATTGGCCAATGGTGCGTGAGTGTATTCCAGGCAACGATACGGCCAAGGTGATTTTCCGGCAGTATGAGGCCTACGATAAATTTGGCATCCGCGGCACTGGTCAAGACACCATATACGTGCTGCGATTACCTTTAATCACTCCATTGAACACCTATTGTGTCGATCGTGATACCACTTACTGTGGCGAAGCTACAGGAGAACATTTTGGCCCCTTCATGGTGGTTGAAAATCCTCCGGGTTCGGGCATGTGTGATACCATCTACTTTCTGAAACCCGATGGTACTCCTTCCATTATCGATCCTAAGTGTGGTTTGGCCATCGCCGTGGAAAAAGATGAATTTGACAACGAATGTGAATCGGTTACTAAGTATACGGTTTCACTGAAACAAACCTGTTTTGGGACGGGTACAACGGTTTGTCCGGTCACTCCTTCTACGGGTCTTATGACCGTATCACCTGGTTATTATACTTGTACTTTTTGGCTCATGGATATCGATACCGTTCCACCTCTGGTAGAATGCGATATGACAGGAGCCAATGTGATCGGTGATACAGTGATCGTACCTACCGGCAGTCACGATTGTGCCGCCCATCTCATTTTACCTTCAGTGGTTGCTGCCGACTCTTGCAATGATGTTACTGCGGTGAAAGCATTGGTGCCGGGATATGGTAGCTTTAGCCTATCTCTGTCTAATGGTCGCTGGACCAGCAATTCCCCGCTGAAAATACCATACACCGACGAACCGGTTCAGATCATCTATGAAGCTTTTGACGATTGTCATAATGTAGGTCGAGATACTTGCTATATAAAAGTTAAAGACTTGACCAGACCAATAGCTGTTTGTGATAAAGGAGTCAATGTCTCACTAACCAGTAAGAAAATTTGGGTGGAAGCTGAGACATTTGATGAAGGCAGTTGGGATAATTGCGGAATCAATATGATGCTCGTAAGAAGATCTGACTGGCAGGAAGCCTGTGTGGAGCTCTGCGATTCCCTGGAGACAGTAAAATACTCGCACTATGGAAATATCTACCGGCCAATACTTGAAACTAACAAGCTGATCGATGAAGTAGAGGCCCACTATGCAAAGAATATTGAATGGCTGGGTACCGATGGTCAGGACTGTGCTGATATGATCTATCAGGCCTGGAGGTATGACTTGATGAGATACGCGACCCTGACATGCGTTGATTCACTCACGGAAGATCGATTTGATCAGGAAGTAGCCAGCTTATTCCCGATGGGAACGGATCTTGCTGAGCTAAGACAGATCGGTGGTGGTTGGGCAGACGATGTGGTCTTCTCTTGTGATGATGCCTGCGGCAAAGTAACAGTGGAAATCCTTGTTGTGGATTACTGGTGTAACTGGAATCGATGCTGGACAGATGTTTGGGTCGAAGACAAAACTCCAATCCATATTGGTAAGGATGTAATTGCTGAAACGGATATCAGTTGCAAAACTTATAAAGATTCACGCTACAGTCTGGGTGGAAGTCCAGCTAGTATAGCTGACCTTGTTGGCGCAGCTCATGGTGGTGATCTTGCTGCACATGATAGTCTGGATGCGATTTTTGGAGGTTACAAAAAAGCATGGTTGGATCCTTCAACAGGCAAATATGTTGACCTTGCGGGTGACGAACTGGTTTGTGAAATCGACTTTATCGACAGTACCTGTCACTGCAGCGACTCTACCATTACTACCATGGAGTTCGATGAGCACCTGGGATGGATTGAGGTTGTCGAGCAAGTGGACTTCTGCTACTATCGCGGTGAGCACCAAGATTTGCAACACGGTGTAGTAGAGGTTAATTGTGCAGAGAATGTTCAGTGCGAACGTGATATATGGTTCGATTTTGACAATTGTGGCCAGGGAGTAATTTATCGAAAGTTCAAAATTTATCAAGGCTGTCCCACGACTGACGCAACTTCCGCCGGACACACACCGGACACGATCACCAGATTACAGAAAATTTGGGTAGGTAATAATTGTAAACTCGACTTAGGTATGTTCAATTTACCAAAGGACACTACCATAGAGGTATGCGGAATTACTTATGATCCCGATTTGAGTGGTAACGTAGCTGGAGAACTGAGCCCCGAGAATATCGGAGAGCCTGTTTACACATTTGATGATGATTGTCGACTGGTGGGTGTAGGTTACACCGATAAAGTCTTCAAAGTTGTAGGAGGAGATGTTGCTTGTTACAAAGTGATCAGGACGTGGTGTTTCGCCGATTGGTGCGAAATTGACAAAGAAGTCAACAAGGACATCACGCACCCGGATTATCGTGATAAGGTGTTGAAATACAAGCAAACGATTATCTTGACCGATACCACACCTCCGGTAGTAGTGATTACTCCGGTAAATGCGGACAATGCTGTTTCGGCTGCAGGTTGTAGCTACGATTTCAGTACCACAGTGAGTGTCGCCGATGAATGTGGAGTTATCTCCTATCGTTGGACGTTGTTGGATGGTAAAGGAGATCCGGTAGCTAGTGGCGATGGTGATTTGGATGGAGATACAGATTTTGAAGTTGCAGTACCAGGTTTATCTGCCGGGTCATACAGATTGCGAGTTATTATAACCGATGGCTGTCAGAATGAAGGTGTTGGAGAGTACGACTTTGACGTATTCACCGGCAAAAAGCCAAGTCCGGTTTGTATTACTAGTTTGACCATGGAATTGACTCCGATGGACCTTGATAATGATGGAGTAATCGACACAGGTATGGCGGTAGTTTGGGCATACGAGTTCAACTCAAGTAGCATAGCCGCTTGTAATGATGATTCACTAGCCTACTATCTTGAATTTATCGATGGTATTGGCGATGGAACATTAGATCCGGAAGATGCCGATAGTTTAGCGATTGGATGTGAGCATCTGCCTGATCCTTTCTTGGTTAGACTTTGGGTACAAAGTTTCCCAAGCGGAACAGCTGACTTCTGTGATGTGATTATCGTCCCACAGAACAATATGAGTGCTTGTGGTGACATAAGCTCAGTACAAAGCGGTGTGAGTGGTTCGATTAAAACGGAACTAGAGACCAATGTTGAGCAAGTAAAAGTGAATGCATCATTATCCAGTGGCCAGGAGATTGACTTCGTGACCACGGCTTCAGGTGCCTATTCATTTGCTTCTGCCTTAGGCCTGGACGTTACGGTGACGCCGATCAAAGATCTAGACCATATGAACGGTATTAGTACAGCCGACTTGATTCAAATTCAGAAACACATCCTGGGTAAGTCATTGCTCGAGAGTAATCTGAGAGAAATCGCGGCTGATGTTAATAACGACCAGCGTATTACTGCTTTGGATCTGGTACAATTGAGGAAGTTGATCCTGGGTAAAATCGAAGAATTGCCTGATGTCAACTCCTGGAAATTTGTCAATGATATTAATGGACAGGAGCAATATACGATCAAGGGTCTGTCGCAAAGGATGGAAGTAGACTTTACCGGAATTAAAATGGGCGACGTCAATGTGACTAATGATCCTAGCCGCAGTGCCGGTAGGAGTGCCGGAAACTTGGTTTTGACGGCTGCTGATCAAAAGATGAGCCGTGGAGCTACCTATCAGGTTGATGTGTTGGCAGAAAACTTTACTGACATCGAAGGGTATCAGTTTACGTTGAATGTCGATCCTTCTAAAGTGCGTATCACGAATGTGAAGATGGGCGAGGCCCTGGATCTCACTGAGGAAAACTTTGGCTTTGTACATGTAGCAGAGGGCGTTTTGACATCAAGTTGGAATGATGCTCAGGCACGTACAGTTGACCAAAGCTCTGTTCTCTTTACGCTGGAGTTGGAAGGGTTAACTGAAGCTAATCTAAGCGAAGTACTGGCTCTTAATAGTAAAGTGACGGCAGCAGAAGCCTATACGTCCTCTAATGAGCTATTAGGAGTTTCAATGAGCTTTGGCGGTACGACTGTAGATAATGAATTTGCCTTGTATCAGAAC
>JABDLW010000906.1 GCA_013001805.1 Saprospiraceae bacterium
CATCAGGGCTTCACCCGCCCGTGAAATACCTCCCCCCAGGATTATTAATTCAGGAGATAAGACATTTATTAATGAAATGATGCCCCTGGCCAATGCCTGCATAGTGTTTAACCATACCCAGGAACCAAATATATCTCCTTTCCGATAAGCTTCGACAACTTCTTTGGTAGATTTAAACCGGCTATAAGAGCGTTCTACAACGGTGTTTTCTCCCACTGCATTTTCAAGACTCCCAGGCGTATTGACTATACCCATTCTACCGCTTTTGTCGATGGAAATATGTCCAATATGCCCTGCCCTTCCTGCCAATCCCTGCACTAACTGTCCATTGATCATAATACCACCACCGACCCCGGTTCCCAAAGTCATCATAAGTATGTTGGCTACATCCTTACCGGCACCCAATCGGTGTTCTGCATATAGAGCGGCATGAGCATCATTCAGTACGGATACAGGCCGATCTAAATACTCCGACCATACCAGTCCTTCAATTCCCAGCATTTTACTTCCATTGGATAACACACCTGTATTACTCTTGTTGACTGTACCAGGAGAAGAAATGCCAATGACTGAAACCGGGTGTCCATGGTGCTTTTCTAAAATGCCGATATGTTCACGTACGATATTTTTCCAGTGATCGCTCATATTTTGCCCAGGTATATCTCCGGTAGGCGCACTTACTTCATGAAGTATTGCGCCGTATTGGTTGGTTAGGACTGCCTTTATCATAGTCCCGCCAAGGTCCACACCGATGTATACATTATCAGACAAATTCTTTCATTTTCTAATTCCTGTTATTCTGTTCCATACTGACCTTCCGAGACAGACCATCCACCGTCAATCGCCAGTACCTGCCCTGTGGTAAACCGTGATTCATCCGACAAGAAGTAACAAGCAGCGCCTACAATATCGCTGGTTTTCGCCAATCTTCCGTTATCCAGGGGTTGTTTCGTTTTGATATAAGCCTGGATATCAGCCCTGGATTTTGCGCGTCCCGCCATAGGGGTATCAGTCAGCGCCGGAGCGATTACATTAACTCGAATGTCTGACTTGCTATAATAAGCCGCAATTGATTTTGAAAATCCAATGATGGCTGATTTGGCGGTCGTATAAGCATGTGTTGCAAAAAAATGGGGTGCCGGGTGAGTTGCCAGCACGGAACTGATGTTGACAATGCTTCCTCCTCTATTATCTGCCATAAATTGCCTTATGGCCGCTTGGTTAGATTGAAACAAGGTAGTCAAATTCAATTGTAGTGTTTTGTCCCAACCTTCCTGGGTTATTTCATGTAATGGTCCATCACCCCACTTTCTCCCGCTACCTCCGGCGACGTGCAATAAACCATCGAATCCGCCAAAAATCTTTACACAGGCGTCGATAGCATCTTTTGATTTTACTCCTTCACAAAGATCACCATGAACAATTTCAATGCCTTCAGGGTAAGTTTCTTCAGCGACCGGGAGACCTTGAATGACAACTCGTGCGCCTTGTTTGTGTAGACTGATCGCCACCGAACGACCTATTCCACTCGTACCACCTATAATTACAATCCGCTTGTCTTTCAGTGAATAGGGCATCCTGGTTATTCTTCAATGCGCTGAATAATAGCACCACTGCTTTTTTCTTTGAGAATCACCTTCATTTTACCATCTGGCATTTTTTCTTCTTTGATTAACCAATGTTGGTCATCAAATTCTTTGGGGCCAATTTTTGGAATAGGCTTATCACCCCCTCTCCAAACCGGTAGCTGTACTGGCTCCCATTTTTTACTCTTTGCAGATGCATAGCAGGCATCCATGATGGCATTGACTACATAACCATCGTAAAATGTTTCCATTGGTTCTTTCCCATTGTCCAGGGCGTCAAGCATGTCTGTAAACATATGCGTGTAACCCAGGGCATTGACTTCATCTCCTACCGGAAATAGCCATCCGGATTCGGACTCAGACTTCTCGGCTACATAGTCATCGGTTCCTCCTGCCGTAAATATCTCAAATCCTGTTCGTAACCAATGATCGATTCGAATAGTTCCTTCTGTACCGGCGACTTCATCTTTTAACTCCATACCACCCCGAAAGGTCCAACTTACCTCTATTTGGCTGACTGCCCCGGTTTCATACCTGATCAGCGCTATTGCGTTGTCTTCAGCATTAATCGGTTTGACCAGGGTATCTGCCCAGCACATGACTTCCAATGGCCGTACATCCTTGCCGATATAATTTCGTCCAATCTCAATGCAATGGCACCCCAGGTCAAGGATGGCTCCTCCTCCCGATTGCTTTGGATCCCAAAACCAATCGCTGTGCGGTCCTGGGTGGGCCTCCCTGGCTCTTGTCCAGGTCACTTGTCCGATCGCGCCTTTTTGGACAGCCTCGACGGCTTTCAGTGTTTTGGGTGGGTAGCACAGGTCTTCCAGGTATCCATGAAATACACCAGCATCTTCCACTATCTTTAATAAATCCAAGGCCTCTTCTCCTGTGAGTGCGAGTGGTTTAGTACAAAGAATGGCTTTCCCCGCTGCGGCGGCAAGTTGTATGGCTTCTTTATGCAGATTATTGGGCAGTCCAATCACCACAACATCCGTTTCTGCATCTTCGATCGCCTCCTTCATATCGGTTGTACATCGCGGTATACCCCATTCATCAGCAAACTCTTTCGCTCTTTTCTCCGTTCTGGAATAGACACAATG
>JABDLW010000046.1 GCA_013001805.1 Saprospiraceae bacterium
CAGGTCAACTTATCCATAAACTCACCGCAAATGATATCCAGATCTCCATCATTATCAAAATCAGCCAGATTGGGGCTGGGTGCCCCGTATACATCTATGGCTTTGCCACCAGCTTTTATTTTTCCACTAAGTCTAAGTGCTCCTTTTTTGTTTTCAATTAAATAAATAAAGCCGTGCTGAGGTCCATTAGTCCAATTTCCCTCACTGTCATAGGCATTATCCCAACCGTAGTCACCCCAATCATCCATACCGGCTACCAAATCCATATCTCCATCCCCTTCATAATCCAGAAATTTCCACTGTTTAAACCTGATTTTTTGGTGCTGCTGTTCCAGACTGTCAGCGGCAAATATTTGTCGCTGACGCTCCAGAAGTGAGTTGCGAAAATCATCAAACATTACGGCTCCCTTGGTGACGAGCGGTTCATTACCTTTGAAGGAAACTTGAAAATTTTTATCACCATGGGCAACCCGCACCGGAGCCATCAATGCAGCGGGTTTATCACCCTGCTTGTTTTCAAAAAGATACAAACCATTATACGGCACATCTGGACATGATACCAAAAGATCCAGATCACCGTCTTCATCAAAGTCCATAGGCAGT
Source organism: Saprospiraceae bacterium (assembly GCA_013001805.1). Taxonomy (GTDB): domain Bacteria; phylum Bacteroidota; class Bacteroidia; order Chitinophagales; family Saprospiraceae; genus JABDMH01. Next base: position 604 of record JABDLW010000046.1, read on the forward strand.
GGCCACGCCCACAGACCAACGCCCAGATAAGGATTTGCATCAGCGTTGTTGTATTTAATTATCGAAAAATCAGTACCAAAGTGGTTGCTGATTTGTGCCAAGGCTATTTCCACCGTGGTGAACCAGGCTGTCAATAATAATCCAAACTTAACAGATGGGTATAAAAAATCTATTTTTCTAATCATGGGTTGAAATTCAGAAGCCGATTATTGTAACCGATTTTTAATTCTTGATAATTTGCATCTTTACATGCTATCAAAGTGCATTAAATATGACATTAAAAGTACGAATACTCCCTTGCGGTTTGCTGATTCCTCTGATTTTTCTCACGGGCGCCATCTCTGCACAACCCTGGTCAGAGAGGGTGCAGGATCTGATCAAAAACATGAGTATCGAAGAGAAAGTGGGTCAGATGACTCAACTGACCGTAGATATGTTATGCGAAGGAGAACCCTATGCCATTACTGTTCCATTTAAAATATCCGAAGAAAAATTGGAGAAGGCAGTCATTCAATATGGAGTGGGCTCTATTCTTAATGTACCCACCGGTACTTACCCGGGGGTAGAAGCCTGGCACCAGATTTTGACAACCATTCAGGATAAGGTTCAGGAAAGTGCAAATAAGATTCCTGTACTCTATGGACTGGATCATGTGCATGGCTTAAGTTATATCCGGGGTGGCACCCTTTTCCCACAACCTCTCGGCCTGGCGTGTTCCTGGAATACTTCTTTGGCCCGGGAAATGGCAGAGATCACTGCCTATGAATCACGGGCAGCCGGTGTTCCCTGGAGTTTCTCGCCAGCTATGGATATTTGTAGGAATCCGGTTTGGCCGCGTTTGTGGGAATCCTACGGTGAAGATGTATACATAAACACGGTCATGGGAAAAGCTACCATTGAAGGTTTTCAGGGGAGAGACCTCAGCAATAAAACGTCCATTGCTGCCTGTTTAAAGCACTTTACCGGTTACGGACTCCCTCTCAGTGGTAAAGATCGCACGCCTGCCTGGATTCCCGAGCGATATTTGCGGGAGTATTTTCTTCCCCAGTATCAGGCTTCAATTGATGCCGGAGCATTGACAATTATGGTCAACTCCGGTGAGATTAACGGCATACCCACTCACGCCGACAAGCAACTTTTGACGGACATTCTTCGACATGAAATGCACTTTGAGGGTTTATTGGTTACCGACTGGCAAGATATTCATTACTTATACGACCGGCATAAAATTGCCCATTCACTTAAAGATGCCGTGAGAATTGCTATCGAAGCGGGAATCGATATGAGTATGACACCTGTCAGTTACGATTTTGCCGATCTACTCGTAGAGCTAGTGAAAGAAGGCACCATTTCCGAATCAAGAATTGATCTATCTGTGGGAAGAATCCTTATGGTTAAGGAAAAACTCGGATTATTTGAGACGACTCATTTTCCCGTGACGGACTACCCTGAATTTGGATCGGAAAGGAATCAGGAAATCAGCCTCCAGGGTGCAGTGGAATCTATTGTTCTCCTTAAAAATAAGAATGACATTCTTCCCATTTCTAAAGATGTCAAGGTGTTGGTCACCGGACCAACGGCAAACACACAGCGCAGCTTGAATGGTGGGTGGTCCACTACCTGGCAAGGTGAAGGAGCGGATCAGTATTTAGCGGAGTTTCCCACGATACTCCGAGGTGTGGAAGACCTAATCGGCAGAGATTTAGTACAATATGCCGAAGGGGCGAGCATTGATGAGATAACCGATATGGATTTGGCGCTACAAAAGGCAAACGAGGTAGATTACATCATACTTTGCCTTGGCGAATTATCCTACACCGAAGATGCCGGCAATATTAATGATTTGAACCTGCCCGATGCACAACTCGAACTGGCGTCTGAATTAGCTAAAACCGGTAAGCCCATGATTGTGATACTGGCAGAAGGAAGGCCCAGAATCATCCGGCAGTTGGCACCCAACTCAGCTGCGATTCTTTGCGCGTTCTATCCCGGTCCTCAAGGGGGCAATGCCCTGGCCAAATTAATTTTTGGTGACGAAAATCCCAGTGGAAAACTGGCTATTACTTATCCTCAATATGCCAATTCCTATACTCCCTACGATCATAAATATACCGAGGACCGCGATGTGATGAATTCAGGTTTGTCTTTTAATCCTCAATTTGAGTTTGGATTTGGATTAAGTTATACCAGTTTTGAATATAGCAACTTACAGCTGCATAATAGCGAAGTCAGTGCCGTCGAAAACCTGCAGGTTAGTGTGGATGTGAAAAATGTGGGAGAGCGTGAAGGCAAAGAAGTTGTCTCTCTTTTTATTAGTGATCTCGTGGCCAGTATAACCCCTCCGGTAAAAAGACTACGTGCCTTTGAGAAAATCATTCTAAAGCCCGGTGAATCTACTCAGGTAATATTTGAGTTGCCAGTACAAGATTTAGCCTTCGTTGGCCCGGAAAACAGATGGGTGATTGAACCAGGGGATTTTGAACTGCACGTGGGCCCTCTGCGTCAGAAATTTAGAGTGAAGTAGAAATCAAATTGAGGGCGCTACCAGCAAGAGGTTGGAAGCAGTTTCCGCTACAGAGACAACGGTATCAAATCAAAGTGTACCCTTTTCGATCTCACCCATTTCGTTGGATTTAAGAAACTCTTTGGTTTCGACATTCAGGCAGGTTAACCACATGCCGCCATAGGCATATGTGTCAATGCATATGGTATGTCCAAAGTTAGCAATTTCGCCATTTTTTCTAGCGGTGTGCCCACAAATGACCCGGGCATCCATGGCATAGGGCTCGGGAACGAAGAATTTTCGCCAATAGAGAAAATTATCGTCTTGATTTTCCAAGGGAACATCGTATTCAAGGCCAGCATGTACAAAAATATAGGGATCGATGCGATAGTAGGGTAGTGTTTTTTCCATAAAATCCCAGT
>JABDLW010000047.1 GCA_013001805.1 Saprospiraceae bacterium
TCAAGAGTAGCGCGAGTAATTTCCGGAATACCGGCATCACGTGTAAGTCCAAAGATAGCACCACGGGCGTACATATCCCAGTACGGTGCTCCCAATCCCGAAAACGCCGGAACGACAAAAATGCCATGATCCTGCTGGGCTGTCTGGGCAAGCTGCTCGCTTTCCGAAGCCTGTGCAAATAATTTCAGTCCGTCTCTAAGCCATTGAACCGCTGCTCCGGCAATAAACACACTGCCTTCCAAGGCATAATATACCTTTCCGTTGAGACCCCAGGCAATGGTAGTCAACAACCCATTCTTGGAATGTGCTGCCTCCTCTCCGGTCTGCATTAACATAAAGCAACCGGTACCGTAGGTATTTTTAGCCATTCCCGGCGTGAGGCACTGCTGGCCAAAAAGTGCTGCTTGTTGATCACCTGCTACTCCACGAATCGGTATTTTTATGCCATCGAGTTCATAGTGACCAAAATCGTAAGAAGAGGGTTTCACCGCCGGCAACATAGATCTGGGAATCTGCAATTGGTCGAGGATCCATTCATCCCATTCCAACTCATATATGTTATAGAGCATGGTTCGGGACGCATTGGAATAATCCGTCACAAATTGATTGCCGCCAGTTAAATTATGAATTAGCCACGTGTCCATTGTTCCCATAGCCAGGAGACCTTTATCAGCCAGTGCCCGGGCTCCTTCTACATGTTCCAGTATCCACATGATCTTGGTCGCAGAAAAATATGAATCCACTACCAGTCCCGTCTTAACATTTATTTCCTCACTCCAACCATTTGATTTGATTTGCTCACAAATATGAGCCGTTCTCTTGTCCTGCCAAACGATCGCATTATAGACCGGTTTTCCAGTTTCTTTATTCCAAACCACCGTCGTTTCACGCTGGTTGGTTATCCCGACTGAATCAATCTGGTCGCTCGTGATTCGTGCTTTGTCAACTGCCTCTCTGATCATCCGTTCTTGTACGCTGACGATCTCCTCAGCATCATGTTCCACCCATCCCGGTTTGGGAAATATTTGCGTGAATTCTTCCTGTGCGGTCGAAACGATATCTCCATTGGCGGCTATTACCAAAGCTCTGCAGCTTGTAGTGCCTTGATCTACGGCCACTACATATTTATCCATGATCATGCTATATCCCAATTAGTATCCCTCAAATAAAGAAATTTTCGCGTATTCTTTCGCATTTCGTCCATCTTTCGGTCCAAAATATGTAAACGAAATATTTACTATTTTAGGACTCTTATCTAAACAGAAAATAGAATTATGCGTAGAAGATCATTTCTCAAGACCTCCGGCATTGCAGCTGGAGCGGCATCCATAGTACCAGGCACAGTTGAAGGCATTACGTCCCAGTCGTTGCTTGCGAAGAAAAGAGTGGCATTGGTGGGTACCGGAGTCCGTGGAACTTCTTTCTGGGGTAAAAACCTGGTGGATCGATATAGTGACATTCTTGAATTTGTGGCGTTATCTGACATCAATCAAGGCCGGTTGAATCTTGCTAAAGAATATATGGGGGTAAATTGCCCCACCTTTACGGACTTCGATCAAATGATGACAGAAATAAAACCGGATGTCCTGATTGTGACCACCATGGACAGCACCCATCATGAATTTATTATCAAAGGATTAAAAGCTGGCGTACAGGTTATCACCGAAAAACCTCTAACCACCGACGAAACAAAATGTCAGGCGATCCTGGATGCTGAGGCTAAATCGGGTAAACAAATTATTGTGGGTTTTAACTATCGATGGTCACCCCATGTCACGAAGATAAAGGAGATACTGGTGGAAGATCGCATAGGAAAGGTGACATCCGTCGATTTTCATTGGTACTTAAATGTCCACCATGGTGCATCGTATTTTCGTCGCTGGCATGGCATCACCTCGAAGGGTGGAACCCTGTGGGTGCATAAATCTACCCACCATTTTGATTTACTAAATTGGTTATTGGACTCAGATCCAATAGAAGTCACAGCGTATGGCGAACTGGAGCACTATGGGCATAACAACAGTTTCCGTGGTGCCAATTGCCGAAATTGTGCACATACGGAAAAATGCGATTTCTTTTGGGACATTACCAAAAGTAAACGCGATTACAAATTGTATGCTGAAAACGAAAAATACGACGGTTATATTCGCGACAATTGCCTCTGGCGTCCGGAGATAGATATCTTCGATAAAATGTCAGCGCAAATAAAATATGCCAACGGCGTGCTGGTCAATTATTCCCTCACCACTTATTCGCCCTACGAGGGTTGGCGGTTAGCTTTTAACGGGATGAACGGTCGAGTTGACGCTTCCGAAGATATACCCTGGGAAGAACAGGATCAAATGGATCAGGCGGCGTTACATGCAGCTGAGATGGATCAAAGCAAGAAGGATGAAGTCGAGACCTATAATGAGATTATGGTGATGCAAAATTTCAAAGACTACGAAGTGGTCAAGGTACCTAAATCACGAGGTGGCCATGGTGGTGGTGATGTAAGGCTGCAAGACAAAATCTTTAGAAATCAGGACAGTCCTGACCCACTGAGACATGCCGCAGGAAGCCGGGATGGAGCCATGTCTATCCTGATCGGTATTGCAGCACGAAAAAGCATTGCCGAAAACAGACCGGTAAAAATCACCGAGCTGACTGATCT
>JABDLW010000051.1 GCA_013001805.1 Saprospiraceae bacterium
GCATTGTCCATATTGAGAATGACCAATCCATGAGCGCCAAACAGACTATGGACCAGTCGAAACATGAATTCACCATAGGTAGAACTAGCACTAAATGCCTGGTCAATAAGTTCTCTTAAGTCCCCAGCGTATGTGCTCTCTCCAAATCGCTCTTTGACCTCACCCAATACTTTATCCACTCCATCCAATGACATTCGGCCGGTGGACCCTTTTTGATCGGTCTCCCAGGTGAACTCCTGGCCAAACATCCTCATCGTGGCAATTTCTTCAAAATCATGATCCTCACCACCCAAAATGAAAGCCGGCACAACCTTAAAATCAGAATAATGCTGATTCAATTGCCTGGTTAAACTAATCACACTGCAGATCTTATAGATAAAATACAGCGGTCCGGTTAACAATGAAGGCTGGTGGGCAGTAATGATCGTATAGGTCCCCTCATCCCCAAGCGCTTTTATATGCTGCTCCACCTTTTCCTTATCGATGATGTCAGCATATTGATGCTCCAATTCCCGAACAATCAAATTGCGGTTGATTTTTTGTGCCTTTTTTACCTTGACAACCTCTTCAAATGAGGAGAGCGCTACATCATGCTCATAAAATCCTTGAAGTGCATTTGCTCCCAATTGATATGCCTGGTCTCGACTGGATAATTGCGGGATCTGGTCAAAGGAAAGAGAGATCTTTTTATACATATGCTTATTTTATTGCTACCTGCTTTCGTTGCGATTAATTTCCTTAACGCCAGAAGGGTAGAATCGATCACAAAACAAATCATTAAAATTATCTTGTGTCCTTTACACGTCGATTTATTTTATAGATGGTCCATTATTTATTGAATAGAGTAGGGTATGGTTTGCTCGTTTTACTCCTGGTGACTATTGTCGTCTCCTCTATCGTTTACCTTTCCCCGGTGGACCCAACACGGATGACATTTGGGCAACGAATGGATGATGTCACCGTCGAATTAAAACGGAAACAGTTGGGACTTGACCTTCCGTTTCACCTCCAGGTAGTTGGTTATATCAAAGATATTAGCCCCTTTATTATTACTTCTTCAAATGGTTGGAAGGATGAATACCGTGGCATCTATACACGGATAGGTCCATCCATTATTGGATTAAAATATCCCTACCTGCGTGAATCTTACCAATCCGGTAGATCCGTCATACAGATTATTGGACAGGCCTTTCCCAATACACTTATCCTTGCGTCACTGTCCATTTTATTGGCCATTATTATGGGTATTTCCCTTGGGGCCCTGGCGGCTTTATTTAAGGGAAGCTGGATCGATCGATTCATTATTTTCATCAGTACGTTTGGCTATTCGGTTCCGAGTTATGTGACTGCCATCTTATTAGGAGTCATCTTCGGTTATTACCTGCGGGATTTTACAGGATTGAATATACAAGGCAGCTTTTTTGAATTGGATGACTTTGGTGATGACATAGTCGTTTTTAAAAATCTGCTATTACCAGCAATCGCGCTCGGGATCAGACCGGTATCTATCGTCGCTCAATTAATGCGTTCTTCTGTTATCCAGGTATTGGAAGAAAAATACATCCTTGCGGCGAGAGCAAAGGGATTATCAGCTTATCAAGTAATAAAAAACCACGTCCTCGGCAATGCGCTCAATCCTGTAATAACGGCTCTTAGTGGTTGGTTTGCCTCATTACTTGCAGGCGCATTCTTTGTTGAAATCATTTTTAATTTTAAAGGATTAGGATTTGTTACCGTCAATGCCTTGTTAAACTATGATATACCCGTAGTTTTGGGGGCATTATTATTTACCAGTACAATATTCATCATTATAAATATTCTGGTCGATCTTTTGTATACGTGGATAGATCCAAGAATTACGATTAAGGCATAAATGACGGACACAAACAGATATGGTAAGAGAGGGGTTTCAGCTACCAAGAGTGAGGTACACGAAGCCATCAAGCATTTGGATAAAGGCCTTTACCCGATGGCCTTTTGTAAAATTTTGCCTGACCTGGCAGGTGGAGACGATGATTATTGCAATATCATGCATGCCGATACCGCTGGTACAAAGACCAGCCTGGCCTATATCTATTGGAAAGAAACCAAGGACTTGTCTGTGTGGACAGGTGTCGTCCAGGATGCTATTGTCATGAATATTGATGATATGGCCTGTACAGGTTGCATTGAAAACATTATCATTTCGTCAACAATAGGCAGAAATAAGTCCCTGATTCCGGGAGAGGTCATCAAAAAATGTATCGAAGGATCACAAGTTTTTATTGATAAAATGGAATCCCTGGGCATCTTCATAACCCTGGCTGGAGGGGAGACTGCAGATGTTGGAGACATTGTGCGCACCATTGATGTTGGCATTACGGCTTTTGGAAGAATGCCAAGAAAAGAAGTGATCACCAATCGAATCGAACCGGGTGATATCATCGTGGGATTCGCGTCTTATGGCCAAGCTACTTATGAGGACAGTTATAACGGGGGAATGGGCAGTAACGGCCTCACCAGTGCCCGGCATGATATCCTTTCGAAGTATTATGCCCTTCAATATCCTGAAAGCTATGACAATCATGTGGACGAGGATCTGATCTATTGTGGCAGTAAGAAGCTCTCTGATATTATACGCATTGATGATTCGACGAGTCGCACCATCGGGCAATTGATCCTGTCACCTACTCGCACCTATCTCCCTGTTATCCGGGATATGTTAGCCAAACACGCCGAGCAGATAACCGGTATGATACATTGTACGGGGGGAGGACAAACGAAGATTCTAAAGTTTATCAAAAACCGGCGAATCGTCAAAGATGATTTGTTACCTATTCCGCCCTTGTTCCAACTCATTGAGGAAGAATCGGGTACGAGTCGAAAAGAGATGTACCAGGTATTCAACATGGGCCATCGGCTCGAAGCTTATTGTGATGAGGATATTGCTAAAGATCTAATAGACATTGCTGCATCCTATAGTATCGATGCGAAAGTAATTGGTCATGTTTCAGAAGCCGATGAGAATGAGTTGATTATCCAGGATGACCAAGGAACTTATCAATACTAAATTCATTCGAATTCGTAACTGATTATCATTTAATTGGCATATTTGCGGC
>JABDLW010000060.1 GCA_013001805.1 Saprospiraceae bacterium
CCTGGAGGCAGTAGGTGACGGTATGAGTACCGCGGGCTCGAGAAAGTTAGAGTATGCAGTGGACCAGCCAGACGACCGGCCGCTATGGGTATCGGTTTGGGGTGGTGCCAATACCTTGGCGCAAACGCTCTATGATGTACGAAAGGAAAGGTCTGCTCAAGCACTTAAAGATTTTATTAGTAAAATCAGAGTGTACTCAATCTCGGATCAGGATGACGCCGGACCCTGGATCAGAAGCGAATTTCCGGAGTTATTTTACATTGTATCACCCAGCAATCCCGGGGCTCAGGAATATCACTGGGCCACCTGGACCGGCATAAGTGGCGACCATCACTACCACAATGGTCCCGGATATGAATTTCATCTGGTTGACAATCCCTGGTTGGAAGAAAACATCATTAAGAACCACGGGCCTTTAGGCAATCTATACCCACCCCTTACTTACATTATGGAGGGTGATACGCCTTCATTCCTTGGCCTAATCCGTAATGGTCTTGGCTGGCACGAAAGTCCGGCTTATGGAGGTTGGGCAGGGCGATACATGCTTTACCAGGGCTATGGGGAATCACGAGCAATCTGGACCAACAACCGTCAAACCCGGGATTGCGTAACCTTTCAAAACGAATATACTCAGTGTAGTGATCAGGCCACGATTTGGCGCTGGCGCAAGCATTTTCAACACGATTTTGCTGCCCGTATGGATTGGTGCATCAGCCCTTCGTTTGACCAGGCCAATCATAATCCTATTGCAATCCTGAATAACGATACTTCGAAACAAATTATTGAAATAAATGCTGTCAACGGATCAGAAGTTGATTTAGATGCACAAAAATCATTTGATCCCGATGGAGATGTGATTGACATAAATTGGTTAATTTACCAGGAGGCGAGCACACCAGGTACGATCGGAAAATTAAGTAGTGATAAAGATCAAGTAATTTCCCTATCCATCGACTCCGATAGCAAACCGGGAGACATTCATATCATTTTGCAGGTAGAGGATCAAGGTTCCCCCAGTCTATTTTCGTATCGTCGCGCCATAATCCACGTATCAGACTAACTATCATAAAAGCACCTCATGTCAAAAAAAGATAAATTTCTCGCTGCATTTCCCCATCATTTCTTTCTTGATATGGAAGACTTGTCTGCCCTGCAGCATTATCTCAATCGTATTGGTCATTTAGGACCGGATGAAGAAATAAAATATACCGAAAAGCCGGGTGAAGGTAATATGAATTATGTGGTGAGGGTAGGTACCAACCAGCGACATTTTATTTTAAAACAGTCGCGTCCATGGGTTGAAAAATACCCACAAATTGCTGCCCCGGTAGAACGGTCTCAGGTGGAGGCAACCTTTTTGGAGAAAATTCAGGGTGTTGACGAACTCGAAAATAGTTGTCCAAAATTACTGTGGTCCGATCCGCAAAATTACATTCTTGCGATCGAAGACCTGGGGAGGTCGTCAGATTTCACCCATATATATGCAAAACATGAAAAAATATCTTCGGATGATCTGGAAAGTGCCACCATTTTTTTACGAAGACTACACAAGCTACCGCTTTCCACATTTCCGGAAAACCGGGAAATGCGAAAACTAAATCACGAACATATATTTCGCTTTCCATTTTTGAGGGAGAACGGTCTGGATCTTGATGCCACACAAAAAGGATTGGCATCGGTCGCTGCGCCATTTAAAGTAAATGAGAAACTAAAAAGTGAAATTTCTAAATATGGTGAGATCTATCTGGCACCGGGAAGAGCATTAATTCACGGAGATTTCTATCCGGGAAGCTGGCTAAACACCAATGAAGGGATTAAAATTATTGATCCCGAATTTGCTTTTCACGGGCCGCCCGAGTTTGATGTTGCGGTGATGATAGCACATATGATGCTGGCTAAACAGGGTAAGAGACCCGTAAAAAAAATATGGAAACTTTACCAACCACCTGCCAACTTTGATACTGCCTTATTTTCAGCATTTGCGGGTATCGAAATTATGCGCCGCCTCATTGGCATAGCCCAATTGCCCCTAGAATTATCCATTGCCGATAAAATCAATTTAATGGCTAAAGCCACTGAATGGATTGAGAAAAAAAACCTGGCAGGAGAGTTATAAAAATAGATCTTGTTTAATTAATTGCAAATTTAAATATCCGGCAAGCGTATCCCTTACTTTCCGGATTATTAAATTTCGAACTACGTAAAATCAGATGATGCGGACCTTCCCTCAACTCATCTTCCAGCACATAAAGCCAGGGTAGATGTAGCTGCTTACTCCAGGGTGTAAACAGATCAACAGTTTTATAAAAACTGCCGTCAATGCTATATTCCAATATACCGACATCGGGACCGGCAGCGACTAAAATTCCAATAGCCTTTCCCTTAAAGTCAAATGCCAGGCTGGAACCAGATTGGGTAGTAACCAGGGCAGGAACATGGACAAAGCCATCCCGTGTAGATACTCCATCGTCGGGCTTCCAATGCTTTTCAATGGTCCAACCCTTTTTTTTCTTGGCTTTTTTAATATCCACATAGTGACCCCGGTAGTAACTATAAACATCGAAAGGTACGCGCGGCAACAAGTGTGGCTTTACATCTTGCCCGATTTCTAATTTCCAAAGGGCTTCCAGTGTCCACTCTATGGTATTGGCATAAACCCTCTGGCCAAATGGAGACGGATGCAAATCCTTAAAATCATCCTTCCAACTAAACTCACCATGGAGAATGCGGTCGTTTACTTCTTTAGCCAGATTAATCGAAGTGATTTTATAGTAGTTTGCTACCTTTTCATGTTGTAAAATCACTTCTGGTACTGCACCACGGTTATACGCGGCCATTTTATCGGGATCGACAAAATGCATCATGAGGATGTCCATCATCGGATTTGATTCCAAGGCATGTCTCACAATACCTTCCATACCCCTTATTTGTGCTATTGCACTGCGTCCATTAGTGGCATCGTTGACCGCAGCCTCCACAAAAAGTAAATCTATTTTTCCTCTTGATAAAACATCTTGATGCAAGCGAAAAGCACCGGGAGTAGATCCCATTGAAGGAATACCTGCATTAATAAAACTAAAAATAGTAGTCGGAAATTTCTTTTGTAAATAAACCATGACGGAATCTCGCCAACCTGGGTTATGGGTTATCGATCCGCCGAGAAATGCCACCGTGCCCCGTTGCTTATTTAAAAATATCTGCCTGGAGTTATTGCAGTGCGTTCTAAAATATACTGTGCGCTTGGTCTCCTGGTACATCCTCTGCGGGATCAGAGATGAGTCGGTATTTTCGAGAATGAACTTTACTATCGGTAAAGGATCTTTCAAACTATGGGGATGATGACCCACCCCTTCTTTTTCTATGAGTTTAAACTTTGATTTCTGATCCTGAAATATTTTTTCAATCAGATAAGAATTCTCCTCAATGGGAACAATTCCATCTGCATTTCCACATACATGAATTACGGGTATCTTTGCCTCAGCCACTTTTATGGCCGAATAAATAGGGATACCGCGGAAAATCTGGGCTTGATCTCCGTCAAGATCATAAGCCTGCAAACATTTTTGCCAGTCAGTTTCCGATCCTCTTCCAAGACCCTTTCCACCCGGCCAGCTATTGATGTCACAAACTGGAGCATCGGCATAAATACAGGCAACTTTATCCACATTTTCGGCAGCCCAATTATAGACTATTAAGCCACCCCGGCTGAAGCCTTCTAGAACGGCTTTTCTATGCAACTGCATACTATCTACCAGGTATTGATAAAAGCCATTCCATATTTCCACAGCTGGCGGGGCGCCAAACATATCAGCAACATCCACGTAAACCACGTGAAAACCAAGCTCCAGTAAAGCGATGTCAGTCTGCGGCTCGTGTCCCCAAAAGCGAGCCCGCCAGATCCAGTGTTTACCCTGATTGGATTCCTTGGGAAAGACGATTTTAGCTGCATGCTGCTCAAAATTGAAGTCCATCATTTTGTATCCGTGCCAGTCAGATTGGATCTGGGCACATATTGGCGCAATAGAATGAAATATCAAAAAGACTATTACGATTCCCTCATAACATTTACCACCCATCTCTAAGAGCTTTGATGAACATCTCAAGATAATAAAGTAGATTTTAGGTCGGGCCTTTGCGGAGTCAATTTGCAAACAGATCTAATTTAAACCCAACGATTCAACTTTTTTATAAGCGATTGCAAAATATATCTCCCTAATTCCGGCTACAAAATCTGGATTGTACGTTATGTCCTGCAATCATCCTGACGTAAGTTCACGCTTTTAATAAAAAAAATAATGACACCAATGCAAAGACGCAACTTCCTACTTGGCTCCCTCGGAGTTCTCCCGGCTGCCAAAGGTCTTCTTCGGGACAATGCCAACCAGGATGATCCGGGGGTCGTTTATGTGGCAGCCGGCGAAGACCGTTTTCAGACGCATCGCGAAGTGTTGGGTGGGCTGCAAATAGATTTTAAAGTTTCTACACGGGACACCAACAATGGACTTTTTATCATCGAGCATACCGATCATGCAAAAAGTGGACCACCCAAACACATTCACCACGAACAAGATGAGTGGTTTTATGTCCTGCAAGGAGACTATCATTTAGAGATTGGTGACAAAAAATATGTCTTAGCTCCGGGAGATTCGGTTTTTGCACCCAGAAAAGTACCTCATGTGTGGGCCCATGTTGGCGAGGGTCAGGGAAAACTCATCATCGGGTTTCAACCGGCGGGAATGATGGAGTCATTTCTTACTGAACTGGCAAAATTAAAAGGTGTGCCCTCAACGGATTCAATGCGAACGTTATTTGCAGAACACGGGATGACGATTGTCGGGCCGCCGATGAAGGTAGGTTAGATTAATTTACCTCTGGGAGGAAATGATTGACAAAGCACTAACCTATTTTGTATTTTTTAATAAAATCATCGGCAAGTTCCATTCCTAATCCTGGAGTCATCGGAGCATGCACCTGGCCATTTTTTAACTCGAAAGCCGGCAATGCCGGATTAAAATCCCGGGCTTTCAGTGGATATGTTTCTAAAATCAAAGCATTATCCAATGCTGCAACCATGTGAATATTCATATGTGCGGTACCATGTGGTGCCACCGGGATATGATATGCAGAAGCCAAGGCGGCTATCTTTTTGTATTCAGTAATCCCTCCCGCCTTGATGGTATCCAGATTTAGAATGTCACAGCAATTATTGTCGATCAAATCTCTGGCGCCCCAGCGTGTGTATTCGTTCTCTCCCGCAACAACTGGTATATCCAACTCATCTTTGACTTCCGCATTACCCCGCCAATCATCCGGTGCCACGGGTTCTTCAAACCAGTATAGATCCAGATCTTCGACCATCCGCCCAAACCGGATCGCTTCATAAGCACTGGCATAGCCGTTGTTGGCATCGATCATGACCCGCACATCATTACCTAATGCCTGACAAACAGCCCGGACTCTTTTTGCATCTTGCCTCGCCGGAAGACCTGCTACCTTCATTTTCACAAACTGAAATCCTTCCCTCGCATAAGTTTCCATCTCATCCACCAACTCGGATATGCCTTTGTTTTCTTCGTAATATCCTCCCGCAGCGTAGGCTGGAATTTCTGTGCGAAAGGTACCCAGTACGGCATGTACCGGTAAGTTTAGGGCTTTTCCGATAATATCCCAGACAGCCATATCAACCGAGCCTATGGCATGAAGGTCTAATCCCTTGGCTACAGGTTTGCGATCGTAATAAAACATATGATGCCATACTTTTTCCCATTCCATTAAATTCAAGCCTCTGATTTTTTTGGCAAATTTTTCCACGAGAGACCGGGGACCTTTTGTGACAGAAATACCTTTAATGCCCACATCTGTCATCAGTTCGAGAAAATCTACTTTTGGTTTGGAGCCACCTGATTTGGTAATCGCATTCCAGGAAAGAGGGGTGATTTTATCAAATTCAAGGGTAAAGCAATTAATCCCCGTTATTTTGATTTCTCTGGTGTTGATTGGTGTGACCGCATCTGTGTCAGGTAACTGATCTAAAAATAAATCGGTAGCAGGAAGTACCGACATCAGACCCAATTTCTGTAAAAAGTTTCTACGTTTAAATGGCATGCTCAGTAATTTTTTCGTGATTTATTTCTTCTCCAAACATAATTCGATGTCCATCGACCGTACGGATGGCAAACTCCCGCTGACCCCAGGGCTTGGTTTCGGGACCGGAAAGAATTTCAATTTCTTTTTTCCGATACTCATTGTACAGGTTATCAATGCCGTTAACATCTACATAAGCAAAATAAGAATGATTTCTGGTCTCAAAAGCTGATCGGTCATCCTTACATTCACCCAACATGACTATAAATCTATCCCTCTGTAGAAAATGCCAACCTTCGCCAGACCAGGTGGTGGTGAAGCCTAGTTGTTCTTGATAATAAGTTGCCGAGAGGACCAGATCTTTTACCGCAAGCACATATCTGGTACCGACCAAACTTGGTTCTTTTTTCATGATTTATTAAAAAGTATATTTAGAGTTTTGAGCATGATCATAAACCTTACTTGTTTTCTAAAATACTAAAATGCATCACATCTTTTCTCTTGTCATCCTGATCTTATACTCCCAACCAGCACTCTCAGGTCAGGCAATAACGAAACCGGCTTCAGGATCCGATACTTCACCTTCCTGGGATCCGGTATTTCAGGTTGTGGAAATTAGCTCTTCTTTGGATGGAGAGATGCAAAAAGCCTATTATCGACGAGCTGAGGGTGTGGAAGAAATGCCTTTGCTAGTGAGTCTTCATTCGTGGAGTGGAGATTACACGCAATTTGATTCGCTTTCTCTGCACTCGCTATCCAAAAACTGGAATTATATTCATCCCGATTTTAGAGGTCCCAATAATCGCTATGAAGCTTGTGGCAGCAGGCAGGCGATATCTGACATTGATGATGCAATCCAGTTTGCCATCGATCAGGGAAAAGTTGACCTCGACAACATTCATGTGATAGGCTCCAGTGGCGGCGGACATGCCACGCTACTGACCTTTATGAAGTCGCGACATAATATTAAGAGCTTTTCGGCCTGGGTACCAATTAGCAATCTTACCGACTGGTACTTTGAATCCTTAGGTAGACAGCAAAAATATGCTGCGGAAATATTATTAAGCACAAGGTCAAAACCAGATAGTCTCAATCATGGGGAATTAAATAGGCGATCTCCTATCTTCCTGGAAACACAATGGGAGCAAAGAAAAAATAGCTGGCTAAATATCTACGCTGGCATACATGATGGATATGAAGGTTCTGTTCCGGTTTCTCATTCGTTGGAGTTTTATAATAAAGTCGTGAGCGATTTGGGAGGGGCATCTGAGGACTTGGTAAGTACCAAAATCATTTTGGATTTGGTGAAAATGCGGACTTATCCCGAAAAGACCAATCAAATGATTGGAGACCGTGAAATAATTTTTCAAAAGCAATTTGAAAATATTTCTCTTATTCTTTTTGATGGAGGTCATGAAATGCTTGTTGGTCCGGCGTGGAAAATGCTAACGGTCACCGGCCAGAAATAAAGGACCTCCTCCCCGGTGGTTTACCCTGCTAACGATCACCGACCAGAAATAAAGAAACCTACTTTCCGGTGGTTTAGCCTGCCAATTCCTTTGGCGGGGTAAATTCCACCCCAATACCATCTTCATCTGTCAGCAAGGCAGCAACTAACGTCTTCAACTCAAGGCAGCAACTTACGGGGCCAAAGGAATTGGCACCCTAAGGCTGCTTTTACCAGCAGAATCTTCCCGGTGGTTTACCCTAAATTCCACCCAAACACCATCTTCATTTGACATCAAGGCAGCAACTTACGGGGCCAAAGGAATTGGCGCCCTAAGGCTGCTTTCACCAGCAGAATCTCCCCGGTGGTTTAGCCTGCCAATTCCCTTGGCGGGGTAAATTCCAGTTACCGTCATTTTCACTAGGGCAAGGTGTTTGATAAGATTTAAACAAATTGAATTATTTTTCTTCCCAATTCTAAATTGCAAATAGAGTTACTGGCATCGGCATAATAGTCTTTCGCAGATGACCATTTATAATCGACACTTTTAGAGACAAGTTTGGCTTTCTTCGGATTACCATGGATGTAGCAGAGACAACGATAAGCATAGTCACTTCCCAGAACAAACCTGCGATCTTCTATTCCTTTCTTTTTTAAAGTGACAAAATCGTCAATCCATCCATCCTGTGCTTTGCATTCATTTCTAAACAGACTACCAGACGTATTGCGTTCCTTGTTTAGAGCTCTTGTGTAACTGCGCTGTAGATCTCCAATCGACTGATTTAGGCTCACAAGATCGTTATCATGTGCGGTTCTGCTCCAATCTCTATTCACTTTGCGGGCATTGAGTCCATATTTATCTTTTCTTCGGAGAAATTCGATCTCATCAACATTTGCCCTTAAGACATGTCTGGGAATCCAAACCTCTCTAACATAAAATTGCCAATGAAAATGGGTGGTCATCAAGCACCAAGATACGAGGTCTCCGAAGGGCAGTAGATAAGCCTGCAT
Organism: Saprospiraceae bacterium; assembly: GCA_013001805.1. GTDB lineage: Bacteria > Bacteroidota > Bacteroidia > Chitinophagales > Saprospiraceae > JABDMH01. The sequence goes on from JABDLW010000060.1 coordinate 8,543, forward strand.
TTTCCAAAGAAAGTATCTATAATTTTCATCTGAAAAGAAAATTTGTTGCCTATTATTACCCTGATTATAAATGTGAAAGAGCTGGTCCTTGTAAAAATTCATTATTTGCGGTTCTGTCAACCACAAAATTACATACTCAAATGACAACCTGCATAATATTGCCATCAAAGCAGCAACTTACGGGGCCAAGGGAATTGGCGCCCTAAGGCTGCTTTCACCAGCAGAATCTCCCCGGTGGTTTAGCCCGCCAATTACCTTGGCGGGGTAAATTCCACCCAACACCGTCTTCATCTT
>JABDLW010000063.1 GCA_013001805.1 Saprospiraceae bacterium
CTATCCCATCCAATCATAGAGCATGAGCAATTTTGCTCCTGGATTGCAGCCAGAACGATAGCTGCTGCCTCAGGATCTGCCCAAATATTGAATTCCGCTAAAGGAGTCACATTTCCCGGGAGGTGAACCAGGCCTCCCATAATTACTATTTTCTTTAAAGATGCAAGAATTGCAGGTGCTGCTGATATCAATCTGGCTATATTCGTCAGAGGCCCCAGGCAGATTAATTCAACTTCACCCGGATATTTTTGTATGGCGGAAAGGAGGGCGCCAATGGCATCTTCCGAAACGGCATCTCTTCCTGTAAGATTCAATCCAATATCACCGAGTCCATCTTTCCCATGTATAAAATCAGCACTGACAAAAGATTGCGTGAGTGGTCTTGCACTCCCTGCATAATAGGGTATAGTTACAGAACATAGTTCGCAGATATACCCGATGTTTTGTACGACTTTATTTAAGCCCACATTACCACATACAGCAGAAATGCCAATAACATCTACATTAGCATATCGCAACGCCATAATCAGTGCAACGGCGTCATCGGTGCCAGCATCAGTATCTATAAAGAATTTGCGTCGTGACATAGAGTAAGATCGTAAAACAAGTCGGAAGCAGCTGTATTAGTCAGAATTAACTAAGATATTTGCAAGATCAATTTTTGTAATTAATATCAAGCATATATGTCCGAAAAAGTAATCCCGGTAGTAGATCTGGGACTATTCGTTAATGGAAGTGAAGAGGATCAATTTGCCTTCATCAATAAACTTGGTGAGGCATTTCATTCAATTGGATTCGTGGGAGTCCGGAATCACGGGATTCCGATGTCCCTTATCCACGACTTTTATGATGCTTCAAATGCCTTTTTTGCCTTGCCCACAGCGGTGAAACGCAAATACGAAATTCCAGGCTTTGCAGGTCAAAGAGGATATACATCATTTGGAAAAGAACAGGCCAAAGGAGCAAAATCTGCGGATTTAAAAGAGTTCTATCAATTTGGACAGGAAGTGGAGGATGGCCACCCGCTAAAAAGCGAATACCCGGATAATGTGCCTGTAAACGAAGTTCCCCAATTCACCGATTTGGGGATACATCTGTACACATCTTTTGAACAGGCCGGCAGTCATTTGCTTCGGGCAATTGCCCGTTTCCTGGAGCTTCCCGAGAATTATTTTGACCTGCAAATCAAGGACGGTCTCTCTATTCTCCGGGCGATTCATTACCCACCAATTACCGAGGAACCCAAATCTGCAATTCGTGCTGAACAACATGAGGATATCAACCTGATTACGCTGCTTGTTGGAGCATCGGCCGGAGGACTGCAGTTGTTAAATAAAAAAGGAGAGTGGCTAAATATTGAACCCGAGGAGGATGAAATCGTCATCAATGTCGGTGATATGCTTCAGCGATTGACGAATAATTACTTGAAATCCACAACCCATAGAGTGGTCAATCCACCAAAAGAAGAATGGCATAAGCCAAGACTGTCTATCCCTTTCTTTTTACATCCTAAAGCAGATATGGACTTGTCCTGTCTTCCAGGGTGTGTTACTAAAGACAGACCATTGGCCTATTCGCCTATAACTGCGGGAGGTTACCTGGATGAACGATTGAAGGAAATTGGTTTGAAGAAATAAAAAAGTCCCGGACGCTGCCGGGACTCCTATTGCATTCAATTATGGTTGGTTGTATTTCTTACTACTTGCTTGGTGGTAGGATTACAGCGTCAATTACGTGTACAACTCCATTAGATGCTGCAATATCAGCTGCGGTAACATTAGCATTATTTATGGTAACGCCAGAATCAGTAACACCAATTTTTATCTTGGCACCGTTGACTGTCGCAGGTTTCATGCCATCGCTTAGATCAGTTGACATCACTTTCCCTGGTACAACGTGGTAGGTCAGGATAGAGACTAACATGTCCTTATTCTCTGGCTTTAACAATGTCTCTAATGTACCCTCTGGCAAAGCGGCAAATGCCTCATTTGTAGGTGCGAATACAGTAAATGGTCCATCTCCTTGTAATACATCCACCAGTTCTCCCGCCTTAACGGCAGCTACGAGGGTTGATAAAAATTCGGTATTTACTGCGAGTGTTACGATGTCTTTGTCTTCAGTAATTGGTTCCGGAGCGATCTCAGTCGTAGTTGCATTAAATGAGAACAAGACTGAAAGAAAGAGTGTGGTTAAAATATTCATTATTCTATTTTTTGTTGTTTAATGAATACCTAACTATGATAAGAGTTGTTTTGTTTAACTTTTTTACGTCTATAATTAAACAAAGATACTAAATAGTTTCCTAAAACTCGTCTCCTCCATACACTTACATTTTTTATATTAAAAATATATTATATGTATAAAATATTTATTAACAACAAATTATGTTCAATATGTATTTTATTGAAACTACAAACCCGAATGGTTTTGCAAGCTCTCAAATGATTAATATTAAATTTAGACAGAAGGACTTTCTCTTTCCTTTTTGTCACTTTTTCCAAGATGAAAGCGCTTGCCGACCTTTGGTGGGTAACCAAAAAACCTGCCTGCTCGCGCACGCAGGCAGGTCTGGCGGATTTAATCCTACCCGCAATCCAGGCATCCCACGACCCACCAAATCCGCCGGGCTACCCTTCATTTGTTAGCGATTCAAAGTAACATTTGACTAATGTTTTTAAATATCCTTTCTAATTTACAATACTAAAGGTGTAGTTAATTTGCTATACTATAATGAAATGAGCTCTAAAAAGTCTTCCATGGTCACCCCTGGCTACA
>JABDLW010000091.1 GCA_013001805.1 Saprospiraceae bacterium
TCGAATGTATCCCATGGATTCTCTTCGATTTGTTTGTGACCCAGTGACAACTTGCGGTTGTCCTTATCGATTTCTAAAATAACCACTTCAATCTCGTCCCCCACCTTTACAAATTCAGATGGGTGAGCATATCTCCGTGTCCATGAAAGATCGGAAATATGTACCATCCCTCCGATGCCGTCTTCCAATTCCACAAACACTCCGTAAGGTGTCAAATTCTTTACCTCACCTTTATGCCTGCTATCCACCGGAAATTGTTTTTCAATTTCTTCCCATGGGTCATTACTCAACTGTTTCAAGCTCAGTGACATCTTGCGATCTTCCCGGCTGATGGTCACCACCTTTGACTCAAATTCCTGACCCAGATCAAAAAACTCTCTCGCATTCACCGGCTGATTGCTCCACGAAACTTCTGAAACGTGAATCAGTCCCTCTACACCAGGCGTGATCTCCAAGAAGGCACCATAATCTTCGATATTAACGATTTTACCTTTTACTGTAGATCCCTCTCCAATTTCTTCACCCAACACATCCCATGGATGCGGCTGCAATTGTTTCAGCCCCAGAGATATTCTCTTTTTGTTTTCATCAAAATCAAGAACTACCACATTGAGTTTTTGATTCAATTCCAAAATCTCGTTCGGATGACTGATGCGGCCCCAGGAAATATCTGTGATATATAATAGACCATCGATACCTCCCAAATCCATGAAGGCTCCAAAGTCCGTGATATTTTTCACGATGCCTTCCAGTACCTGACCTTTTTCCAAACCGGCTATGATCGTATCTCTCTGGTCTGCCAGGTCACTTTCAATGAGGGCTTTATGTGATACAACGGCATTCTTGATGGCCTCATTGATTTTAACCACCTTGAATTCCATGGTTTTGCCTACATATGAATCGTAATCAATAACGGGCTTGATATCAATTTGAGAACCGGGCAGGAAAGTTTCCAGACCAGAACAATCTGCGATAAGACCACCTTTGGTCTTACTTATTATCGTTCCCTTAATTATAGTACCGTTATTATAGCTATCTACAATATTCTCCCAGGCCTTCAGAAGTTTGGCCTTTCTCCGCGAGAGAATCAGCTGGCCTCGCTCATCTTCCTGGTGTTCGACATAGACATCTACTGTATCTCCAACTGCCAAATCAGGGGAGTCGCGAAATTCAGAAAGTGAAACCAGTCCATCCGACTTGTAATTGATATCCAGTACTACATCCCCTCCGTTGATCGCTGTCACTATACCCTTTACGATCTCATTTTCATTTATGGATGATAATGATTTTTCGTAGTCACTTAGGTAATCAGCTATTTCCTTCTCTGTATAACTTAAGGTATTCTTTTTTCCGATCGACCAATCAAAGTCATCATGGGCCGGAGTTACTTCCTCCTCTTCAGTAAGCTCAATGTCATCTACCGGTTCATCATCGTCTGAGGTTTCCTCTTTGGCGTCTGCATCGGTATTGTCTTTGGTGGAATCTTCTGCCTGAGTATCAATCTCTGTTGGATTGAGATCTTCAGCAGTATCTTCTACTTGATCTTTTTTTTCTAACATATTGAAAATCAAGTGATCATTTGTACCCGACTATTACGGGTTAGGTTAAGAAATATTTTTAGCGGGGCAAAGGTAAAATTATTTCTCCATTTAAACCTAATTGATGTAAAAGCTGACCCAAATGTCGGCAGTACAATAATCTATTCAGACTTAATCAAAAGTGAAGAGAAGGGATGCATCCTCCGGATGTGTCCCGAAAAGGCCCAATTCTTGGCGGTTGGAAGACCAGTAGAGCCGAGACCTTACTATCACAGCTTAAGGGATGCTGACTGTAGAGTTAATCAGTCGTCGATCCGGAAGGTTACTCAGTTTCTAAGGTATCATACGAGGTTAGTGCGGTTGCATTATCTCCGTGAGCAGAAGATCTGCAAATATTCAGAGGGGTCGCCTTGGAATTACATATGGTGATTAGGATAAATATATAATTATATCCTCTTATTCTTCCTTCGGCTAATCTAAAGGTCTCCTAGAGTTCTTTACGTAGTCTGGCAACGGGAATATTCAGTTGCTCCCGATATTTTGCTACTGTTCGCCTGGCGATGTTGTAACCCCGTTTCATCAACATATCTTTCAGCTTCTCGTCAGAATAGGGTTTCTTTTTACTTTCATTACTGATAATGTCAGTGAGGATGTTTTTTACCTCTAGTGTAGACACTTCATCGCCGTCCTGGGTCTGCAGTGACTCGCTGAAAAACTCCTTAAGTCGCTTTGTCCCAAACTCCGTCTGCACAAATTTGCTATTGGCAACCCGGGAGACAGTAGAAATATCCAAGCCGGTGAGGTCAGCAATGTCCTTGAGAATCATTGGCTTTAATTTTCGCTCATCACCCGATCTAAAGTATTCATATTGGAATTGCATGATGGCATACATGGTCTTGTACATGGTGTGTTGACGCTTGCGAATCGCATCGATAAACCATTTAGCCGAATCAATCTTCTGTTTAATGAAGACTATCGCCTGCTTATCTTCTCTGGTGTTCCTTTTATGTTCCTTCTTAACACGGTAATTTTGCAGCATGTCCCGATATTGATCATTGATCCGCAAATCAGGTGCATTACGTGAATTTAGAGTCAGCTCAAGCTCACCGTCCCGGTTGACAATGATGAAATCCGGAATGATGTAGGTATTTGTTTTTTGATTCTGAACCGAATATCCACTGGCAGGCTTGGGATTTAGTTTTAAGATTTCGTCAATCACCTCCTTTAATTCCGGGTCACTCAAACCCAGATGTTTCTTCAATTTTGTATAGTGTTTTTTGATGAACTCTTCAAAATGCTGATCGATCACCTTATAAGCATACTCCAGCAACTTACGGTGTCCATTGGCGTTGCGAAACTTATGTTTTAGTTGTATCAACAGGCATTCCCGTAAATCGCGGGCACCGATACCGGGTGGGTCAAATTCCTGAACCTGCTTAAGTATTTCTAAAATTCTTTTTTCAGTGGTGACAATGTTTTGTGCAAAGAGTAAATCATCGAGGATCGCCACCGGATCTCGGCGCAGGTATCCATCTTCGTCAATGCTGCCGATAATCTGTAATGCAATCTGAAAATCTTCACTTTCAGGCTGCTGCAGCATGCCCAACTGACTTTCAAGAAAATCATGAAATGTGTCTTCTACGGCGATGGGCATTGATTTATCCTCATCTGCCTGCCCATAGTCAGACCTAAGTTTGTAGGTACTGGGATCGTCTTCGATATATTCTGTAAGATATTCCTCCAGTTCAAAATCTTCTGATTCTGCCGCCGATTCTTGTTCTTCGGCTGTGGGCTGATCTGCAAATTCATCATTTTGCTCAAACTCCTCTCCCTCCTCCAGGGCTGGATTAGCTTCTAACTCTTCTTTAATTCGTTGGTCAAGGGTAGCGGTGGGTATCTGTAAAAGCTTCATCAGCTGAATTTGCTGAGGACTAAGCTTTTGCAGCATGCGCTGGCTTATACTCTGTTTAAGCATGGGTAATGTCTTTCCTTATTTGAGAACAATTTTGAGTTTACGAAAGTTCTCATTCATAAACTGTGCCAATACAAGAATACGATAATTTTTCATATTAGTATTTATTTTAATATGAAAAGATTCCAGGCAATCTTACACTACTTTATCACCAGCCTTTTGAAGTTCTGAATATTTACTGTTTCTTTGCAGAAATTTCAAGCAAAAATCATTTTGCCACATGGAGCACATCGAAAATGAAGGTAAAAAAGGTTACTGCCTACTTTACTTCTTTCTGTTTCTCTTCCTCTTTATAGCCGTATGGGCTTGGGTCTATTATAGTAACTACGAGCTACTGCGATAAAGTGTGTTAGCAATGAGAATTCTGTTCTCATTCTGAATAGTTGATCCTCCCTAATTATCTTCTAAAAATCTGTTGATTCTTGATGGGTTCCGGTATTTTACCCCATTTGAAAACGTTGTTGTCCCAATCTTCCGAATAATCCGGCAAGAGAGTGCTCTCACTAACATGCCGTGGCACATATCCGGAAGAAAGGGACTACCTGGTTTAAATTATGTCAATTATCATCTACTACCCTACCTGAACCGGAAATACGGCTATCTATAATGGGGTCCCCGCGGAAATACACATTCCCACTGCCGCTGATGCGCACGTCCAATGCTTCGATCACAGTGATTTCTACATCACCACTACCGCTGATCGTTACATTGGCAGTTTGCGACTCAAGATCAAAAGCCCGCAAAGTACCCGAACCGGACACAGTAAAATTTAAATCATCTATCAGCCCACTCAGCTTCATACTTCCGGATCCGGATATTCTTCCACTTACATCATCTCCCACGATATCGAGATCCATGTCTCCCGAACCACTGATACTCAGTTGGAGATCATTAACGTTCAACTGATTTTGGGAACTAATCTTTCCCGATCCTGCGATACTAAGCTCCCTGATATCGGGTACAGTAATGAAGATTTGAATTTCATCAAAGTTTCGTATGCAGCGGTGATTATCAATTACCAACTCGCGATTTCGAACTCGAAAATCGATTTCATCAATGATATTGGCCTGTCCTGAAATCACGACTTCGCGATCATCTCCCTGGGTAAGAAATACGATGGCATCCATTCTTAAATCAATAGAGTGGACATCGTCAATCCTAAATGATTCTTCTATGATTTCCCCGCGGCCATGCTCACAATCAAACACGTGATCCAGTACACATGATTGCTGCAGAGCCAGCAGAGTAAACATACCTATTGCAATTATTATATTTTTCATCTCATTAAAATTTTAGGTTCTGATATACAATCTGAGTTTAGTTCAAATCATGATCATCTAAATCCATATGATTTCTTCCCTTCCCAAACCAACCGAATCTAAAGGTCAGTTGCCCGGTAAGACTACTGAAGTCGCTGTTGCTAAATCCATCTAATTGATCGACATCGGTTACCATCCGGTATCCTACCGAGGCGCTCATCCTGAAAAATCTGGATAAATTAAGTTCCATTCCCACCTCCGGGGTAAAAATGAAAATGGCATCCCCATTGGAATTAATGGTAAATGGATCATTGCGAATGTCTGCAAAACCCCATCCTATTTTGGCACTGGTGTAAGGATGGAAAAGTTTAAAGGTGTTTGGAGTATAACCCAACCACAGTCCACCATGGGCCAGATCCATGCGAAAATCATCTGTAGAATTAATGTTGTAGTGCAGATGATCCAGACTTCCCAACCCATATGCACCAATGAATAAATTGTCAATGATGACACCGCCACCACCGCCAACCGATGTGACATAATCGCCCTTTATATTGCCAAATTCAAGTAAGGGACCACCAAAGCCGCCAATGACGCGCGCC
>JABDLW010000145.1 GCA_013001805.1 Saprospiraceae bacterium
TCATAGAGCTTCTCGAAGGCTCTGAAGATATTAAGGTTATTGGTGAAGCATCCAACCTGAATGATGCGCGGGCCTGTATCGAGGCCGAGCGTCCAACGGTTATTTTACAGGATATCAGTTTAAGAAATAATGAAAATGGGATCGCATTTACCAAAGAGATCAATGGAAAATATCCTTCGATACAGATTATTGCTTTGACGATGCACAATGAACCTAGTATGATCCGGGAAATGATAAAGAATGGGGCCAGGGGATATCTCTTAAAAGATAGCTCTAAAGAAGAACTGATTGAAGCATTGCGAAAGGTCGTACAGGGTGATACTTATTTTAGTGGCCGCGTGCAGGAAACCATTATGAATAGCCTCAGTCAGGGTGCCAAAAGTAGTTCCGGTAACTTTCCAAAATTGTCACGCCGGGAAAAAGAAATCCTCATGCTTATTGTCAAGGAGTTTACCACAGCGGAAATTGCTGAGAAATTATTTGTTTCTACCGGTACCATAGAAACGCATCGGCGAAATATGCTCAGTAAACTCGGCGTACGCAATACGGCCGGGCTGGTGAGAGTAGCATATGAGCAAGGATTGATAGATTAGCGGGTTGGTTTGGCCAGTTAGTGATAGTAATATATTCGAAAGTTATTCTCCATACTTCTGCTACTGCTGAGAACGCCATTGATCTCACCGTCCACTATTTCGATTCCACCGGCAGAAATAAAGTCACCACCTTGATTGGTAAATAATTTCCGGCCGATTTTCTTTAATTGAAAATCTTTCATCTCCTTCGTTTCCAATAAATAAATGTCAATTACGTTGATCTTTTCCGTATTTGAAGTGAGTCCCAGAAGAAATAATTGACCGTTCTCCTGGTACAAATTAATATTCTGATATGGTAGCCATTCCTCATCTGTCCAGTTATCTCTACTCACGGAGGCGACCGTGATGGAATGGGCAAGTTTAAAATCAGTAAAAGTATCTCGGGTCTTTTTGGCGAGATAAAAATCAAGATGCAGGGTGTCCCAATCCCCCACAATAATCAGGCACCGATCCCCGACAAAGGTAATTGCCACACATCCTGCTGTAGCGCGTTCCCGGATTCCTTCGCGTTTGATCATGGCGACAGGAACTTGAGGTATGCTGGGCAGGGAAGACAAATCATAGACATAAACATAAGATTGATCCCGGGCTTCGTTATCCTCTATACCAATAGCCATGAAGTTTTCCGCTATTTGGAATCCCCCCGCATGTTTAAATGGGCTTTGGAGAATCTCATGCAGATGGAGAACCCGGTTTTCCTCACCCAGCTCTACGGTGACAAAATAAGCATAGGTGCTGGAACTCCCACTTAAAATGGCATATCGCCCGGTGGCATGGTCAATTGTCTGTATACCCTGTAAGTGACCACCAGCATTATTTATGTCAAGATCATTGTCAACTGCAAGAACCTTCGGTAAAGTGTCTAGATCCTGAAGTGCATCCAGAATGCCGTTAGTTGCTCCATCCTCTGACACTGGATAGGCACAGGCCAGACAAAGTGAAATCATTAAAAGAAAGAATTTATTCATGCGACGTGAGTATTTACGAAATGGGTCGGCTAAGCATTATCCATTATACAATTAAAAACATTACTTTGGTTTGAAATCAAATCTTATTCGCATGGCGGTCTTAAAATTCGAAGAAATACCTGCAGAAAAGGTACGTGAGGGTCTGGAACGAAAAATCATTTACACCGGAGATCTGATGACGGTCCTCCTCGATTTTAGTGATGGTCCCTGGTCCGAGCGCGAACCACCCCACAGTCATCCACATGTACAGACTTCCTACATTGCCTCAGGTGAAATCATTTTTTATTGCGAAGATGAACCGGACCAGCACCTCAAGGCAGGTGACATGTTTGCCGTGCCACCCAACAAGAAACATACGATCAAGTTGCTCAGCAAAACGGCCCGGTTGGTGGATAGTTTTCATCCATTGCGACAAGATTTCCTGAAATCGTAAAATGTTGAACCCATGATGTAGTGTGCCAGCAGCCGGTTCCACAGACAAATATAACCCTGTTACTAATCGTTCAGAACTCCATACGCTGAGGAATGTCATTTGCCATTAAAGTCGAAAAGTTTTACCTTAAGGATTGATTTACCTGATGAGTCAATTATGTCTGGTTTTGGATTAATACGCGGTCAAGGAAGGTTCGAATGCGTTCTGGCGTTGTTTCTACTAATCTGGTTCTACAACTCAGGTTTGACTCAGGAGGATCCCATCGGTGTAGATGACTTTGTGTTAGCTGGCGATGCCATCGCAATGGGTGACGAATGTGTGCAATTGACCCCGGCCTATGATTGGTCATCGGGATCAGCCTGGTATCGGGATGCCATCGACATGAGTCTTTCCTTCGCCATGGAGATGGATGTGATGTTTGGTTGCGATGATGTAGGAGGAGCAGATGGTATCGTTTTCGCCTTCGCTCCTTTTCGGGGTACGGGCCGGCCGGGAGAGGGAATGGGTTTTTCCGGTATGCAGCCCTCACTGGGCATCGAAATTGACACCTGGGAAAATGAGCACCTGGAGGATCCGCCGGAAGACCACATAGCGCTGCTACAGCATGGATATGTGCATCATTTTTATAATCTAAAGGGTCCAATTATTATCCCCAACGTTGAGAACTGCCAACTACACAGTCTGCATATCACCTGGGACCATGTGAAGAAGTTTTTGTCAGTAGCGCTTGATGGGAAGGAGGTCTTGACTTTTCAAACCGACATTGTCAACCATATTTTTGATGGGGAATCCAAACTCTATTGGGGGGTGACGGCAGCAACCGGTCGTTATAATAATCAGCACCAGATTTGTTTTCGGAAACTGGAGTTTGCCAAACCGTTGGCGATGTACCGGTTTCATCCGCGTGAAGAAAAATTGCTGCTCAAGGGAAACCTGACCCAGTCAGAACTAACCTTTTCCGACGGGAAGTATGAAATTGGTGATCAGCACATCTCCGAAATCAATAAGATCTTAAATCTCCTGCAAGCTCACCCCCAATTCGAAATCGATATTGATGGTCACACCGACGAACTTGGTAATGCACGGGACAACCAGATTTTATCAACTAAAAGGGTGGAAAGCATCGGTGCTTATCTCATGAGCAAAGGCATCGCCAAAGATCGCATCCACATGAGCGGATATGGTCAAAAATATCCGGTTGACCGCAATTTAGAACAGAACAAATTCAAGAAGAACCGGAGGATCGATATTCGTTTTTTTAATCCGCGGACGTAGATTAGGAATCTCCTTGCCAATCTGTTGTTATCGATTCAAAAATCACGCATCGGATGGGTGATCTCTTTTGTAATACACAAATCTACAA
>JABDLW010000151.1 GCA_013001805.1 Saprospiraceae bacterium
GGATGTAACGTTCAGATCCTATGTAATAGCCATTTACCCACGGCTTACCATTTTTGGCCATATGGTCCCGGATAAAATCCGTTTGACCCCAACGCAGGATAAAAAAGTCTTCATTGCGCATCATCCAAGCCAGGCGATAATTCTCCGGGGCAGGATTCCAGTAGGCATCTGTTAGCTTGCCGCCGTGCACTTTGACTAGCTCAGTGCTCGAGTAGGGGTGCGACCAATTAAATTTTAATTCAATATTGATTGGACCGTCGACACAACTCAGGGTGTCGAGCGTGGCTCTGGTCATTTTTTCGACACTCGCATCCGTGCTTCCACCGCTGCCTGTGCCCGCGGACAGAGGAACCCGGTGAATAAATTTAATCTTTCTTGAAGCCATGCGCATACCTTCAACAAAACTTTCAAGCAGCCATTCCTCCCGTTCTTCAGCGGTCATACCTCCCATTCCCTCTCCAAGTGTGATGCCGAGTCCGGTTAGGTCAGGATATTTGTCTATCACTTCCTTTACACATTCACGCATGTAGTCCTTGATTATTTCGGAGGTGTCTCCTTGATCCACAAAGTAATCTCCACGAATGCAATATTCTGCAACGTCATGCGCCTTAGCAAATTCGGGTGAAACGAAAATATTCCAATTGATCAGATAAGTATCGATGCCCCGATCTTTGGCCATGCGGAATAGTGAGGTCCAGAACTTTTCCCAACCGGCCATTTCTTCATCGGAAAACCCACATGCTTCGGGATATTTTTTTGTTTTTACCAAATAATTAAAAGGATGTAAATTCCATAGAGTTAATTTATTGAAGCGATTTTCTGCCATCATATCCAGAAAAGAATGCCAATAATTGGTGTCGCGACAGGTTTCCTCGTGCAGACTTAGAGCCGGACCGTTTCGATAGGAATCCCAGGGCAGATTAAATTTGATCGCTCTAAATGAAAATCGTGGAGACTCACTCACATCGATTATTTTTTTTCGGGTTTCCAGTTGTTCGCCGATATTTAGAAGAGCATACATGATTCCCGCCGCATCACCTCCAGTGACATGGATGTCATCACCTATTGACTTGATGCTAAAAGCCTCGGCACCCAATAAACTGTCTTTATGGGTGGATATGGTCCGTTTGCCATTGATTTCTACTAATTGTAAAACACCCCTATTCGACAGTTTGCTTAAAGCGGTTATTCCATGCAGTATGGGTCCATCAGTATAGTGGTTTTCAATTTGATAACTGTCCAAGCTCTTTTCGCAGGAGGCAGTTATCAAGAGAATCAGTAGAAAGATTATGAATGGAATTTCTTTCATCAATTGGTTTTTTTTTGCCTAAACCACCCTGATTAATGTGCCAATCAGTTAGGGTTTGGAATAAACGAGTCCACTCACAGTGGAAGTCAATTCATTTAAGTGATGTTCATAGACCCCACGGGGCGTTGTATTGTGCTTTATAGCTAAACCGGCAGCATATCCCACCAATTCACCCATCATTCCACAGGTTTTCATTACTCTGGTCGATCCAAAAGCTACGTGAGTTGTACTGATATTGCGACCGGCCATGAAAAGATTGTCGAGATTTCGCGAATAGAGGCATCGATAGGGAATGTTGTACGGAGCAACGCGAATGTGTTTGGTAGCGGCAAAGAATTCTTCGCCCTCAAAATGTTTTTTATTCTCAGGGTCGGGAAAATGCAAGTCAATTGTCCAGGTAGCAGTAACGAGTCCGTCCGGTTGTTTTTCATTTACCCCTTGACAATCGTATTGATTCAAAATATAATCGCCCATCAAGCGTCTTGATTCTCTCTTGCCACCGATGTGCGCCACCCAATCCAACTTATGATAGCGATATTTTTCTGGCTTATGGTTTTTTAGGTAAGACCAATTGCCATAGATCGCACGTAAATTATGGTCACGAATTTCCTCTGCCTGGGTTATGGTATTAAAATTTCCGAATCCGGTTTCCCATTGCCAATCAGCCTTGCCAGCATCAATATGATAGCTTTGAGAAAATTGCAAAGCCCATGGTGTTTGAGGAAAAGTACTGGGACTATCCAATACACTCGTGTGCCATAGATTGGAGGTGCCGAGGGTGAAATTATCCGCTTCATCTGGGGCAAGTGATTCACCGGTTTCTCCTTTGCTCTCCCTCCCCATGCGATAATCAGCTCCAGCGAGAAAACCGATGGTTCCATCTCCCGTACAGTCGGCAAATAGTTTTCCCGGGAATCGTAGTTCCTCATTGGTTTCAATATGCCTGGCCACTACAGCACGGACGCTGGAACCATCCATTTCCACGGCGTAAGCATGCATATTTAAAAAGAGAGATAGGTTTGGTTGCATTCTTACGATTTGTTCCTTGCGTTCATCCCCGTATCTTTTGGGATCTTCATTCGCATTACCCGGGTCGCCATTATCCAGTTCACTAACAATTCGACCCAGCACCGGGGCGTCGTTTTTATCGATTCTACCCATCAAGTGTACCCTGATTTCCGAGCTATTATTACCACCCAGAACAGGTCTGTTTTGTACCAGTGCTACACTTACTCCCTCTCGGGCTGCGGATATTGCTGCACAGGTTCCTGCCATTCCACCTCCGATTACAACTAAATCAAACTGTCCGGCATCCGCCGGCACATCAGTCAGGGCAAGGAGATTCTTGCGCCATATTTCGAGATTCTCCGGGTCATTGGGAGGAGTGAAATCTAAATTTTGCGTCAGATAAATGGCGTCACTCCGGCCATCAAATCCGGTCACATCAGTGAGTTTTACCTCGATTGAATCAGCTGGGGATAAATTAGCGATTCCGCCATCGTACCATTGCCATCCGGGTATTCCCGTACTGCCAAAATTCTTCTGATAAGCGGGTCCGATCCTGACACCAAAAGTACCTGGCCCCACCGGAAAGGGAGCCCAATCTTTGGTACGTACCCAAACCCGGTATGATCCTGGCGTCTTGATATGGATAGTGGTGCTGGCTGGGGCGACCGGATCACCCAAACCATGGGCTAATAAATATGAAGAGCCCATCACATCAAAGAATTGTTGGTCAATTACCCATCCTCCCTTGTTTGTAAAGGACTCGGCTTCCATAAAATACTCAAATTGGCCCGAACAGTAGGGGCTAAACCAGATGAGGAAAAGTAGACAAATTGGATAACGCATGTATCTGAATTAGATGATAAATATAAATAAAAGGCACAAGTATGGAGATAAGCCAGACTCGCATTGGAAATAGATAATGAGAGTAACAAACTGTAAGTAAGTTTAGAAAGAATAAGTTAGCCGCTAGATTTAATTACTGGTCGCTAGACTAAGGACATCTATCATTCGCCCAAAGCATTTTACTTAAAAGAACTTCTAGTCAATCACCCTGTACTACCGACTGAAAAGTTTAATAATCGGGCATTTAAAGGCTTAATTGCCTTTGATGACTTTATACAAAAGATCCGCCGCGGCCTTACCTGATTCCATCGCACCATTCAGCGAGGGGTTAGCCATGTGATCACCTGCTAGAAAAACCCAGTTCGCAATTCGGATCTTAGTGGCGACCGGTGCATATTCTACTGCAGAGTGTATCGGTAAGGCATGATCAATATTAAATGACTCTATGAGCTCAGGAGGTCTACCCGGACATAATTCTGAGATTTCTTCTTTAACTTTTCTTACGAGCTCAGGATATTCCAATCGGTGGGTTTTTACAATAGTGACCGAAATAATACTGCTTGCTTCTCCCGAATTAATGAAGTGAAAATTATTAATCAGGGAATCCTCATCAGCAATAAGCCCTAAAAGTGGTTCGGTGAAAATTGGCCTGCCAACTTTGAAATAGAGATTCTGACAATGTTGCCATTCAATGGGCTGGGAAGTTGGATAGTCTGGTAAAATTTTTGCCGGATCGGTGGCAATCACCAGATAGTCGGTTGCTAGTTGTCTTTGGTCTATTAGTTTGATGACGCGCTCGGCAATAGTTGACACAGTGGTGTTAAAAAGAAAGGAAGTGTTTTTAAGCCTTGATTTTAACTGAAGTGGAATCTGCTGGATGCCGCCGGAAGGTACTGTCGCATTGCCCTCTATAAACATTTTCAACACAAACTCAAACATTCGGCTCGACGTCTCCAGTTTATTCTCGAGAAAAATTCCGGAAAAGAAGGGCAGAAAGAAGGACTGTATGAATTGTTGCGAAAATCCATAACTACTCAAATAATCAAGTGTTTTGACTTCCCGGCTTCCAAAAATACTTCTCACGGTTTTCAGCCGAAGTGTCAGGACAAGCTTTATGATCAATAGTTTATCTCTACTTGTTGCGAATGGAAAATCTAAAGTTTTTTTCCATAAGGCAGGGTGCCGGAGTGGATCGGCCAACTGAAAAAGGACCTTGTTTTTTCTGATTGCTGCGCCGGCCAAAAAATTTTTGAGCTTCAAGGCATCCAGATCAAGGTACCTTTTGACAGCTGGATATGCGGTGAGTAACACTTGAAAGCCACGATCCAGAGCATAATCACCGACTGATACCGTTTGTAAGCGTCCTCCAACATCCGGATTTTTTTCAATGATTATTGGTGAAAATCCTTTTTGTTCGAGTTCCCAGGCACAAATCAATCCACTGATTCCTGCACCAATGATATGAATAGTAGGCTTGGATCTCTCGTTTACCATCGTTAATTAACTAAGGGGTGCTTTATCGTATCTCCCGGGAGGAAAAATAGCGTTTGTAAATCTTACTTCGTGGCTTAAAACCCAGGTACAGCATTGGATAAATTAATACAGTCAAAATTCGATTCGAAGCTTTGAAGTCGATATCGTCGACAATTTTTGACTGATTGGAGCTTATTTTTTCGACAATGTGTTGATGATGCCATGATTTTAAAGGAAAAGGCAATTTAGTGCCCTGGTCAATAAAATATGTGGCCTCGGCATTGGTGCCATGGTCGATAATTTCACTCACCCATTCAAAACTGACCAAACCCCCAAACTTCAAATGAACGTGATCACCCGTCTTTGACCCGGTGAAGCTTACGACCTCAAAATCAACTAGTGGCGGTTTTAAAGCTTCAAAAAGTTTGCGATCGAATCTATGCATCACATCCTTATAATATCCATCGACTATTGTCTCGAATCGTAATTTCATAGAGTATGAAGAAGACTTTGAAATCTTTAGAACAATGAATTGTACTGATTGTTTGCTTTATTATGATGATATCTCGATCCCGGCAATGGATGACGTCTATCTTAAGATTGGCAGCCTTTTACAATCTCGCCTGGGGTGCCTGGGTGGTATTATTTCCAACACATTTTTTTTATCTGACAGGAATGGATATCCCGGATCAATTACTGGTATGGCAGGGAATGGGCATGGTAATCGGTGTTTATGGTTTAGGATATTGGTGGGCAAGTTTTGCCCCGATTCGACATTGGCCCATTATTGCCGTTGGTTTTTTGGGTAAGATATTCGGACCCATTGGTTTTGTTTTTAATTATTGGTCAGGTGAAGTACCGGGTGCATTTGCTTATACTCTAATTACCAATGATTTTATTTGGTGGATTCCTTTTTTTCTAATTTTAAGAGAGGCAAGTAAGAAGGGATGGCCATTGCGAGATCCCGTGACCGTCGAATTGCATTTGTCAGATGAGTGAAATACTGCGAATCATTGTTGATTTCGGACTGGTAGTATTGATCTGGCTGGTACAGTTAGTGATTTATCCTTCATTTAGCCAGATAGAAAAGTCGCTTTTTAAGCATTGGCATAGTAGATATACAAAGAATATGAGTCTCATTGTTTTTCCGCTAATGGTTTGCCAAATTGGAATCTATGTTTGGCAGCTCTTTGCTCATACTGACCTTGGTTTAGTGGGCCCATTTATTCTCATTTTATTTCTTTGGAGTCACACTTTTCTAATCGCAGTTCCTCTGCACAATGAGCTGCAACGAAGAGGGAATGAAATCAAACTTTGTGAACAGTTGCTGAGATCCAATCTATGGCGAGTTGTGGCTTGGAACATCGTCTTCTTGTGGTCTTGTTTTTTGGCCACTTAAAGTAGGAACACTCTTGCGAAAGCAACATTTGTCAGGGTAAGATGACCTGATCCATTTATCTTAGTGGTTTGCAGTATAATCAACTGAGGAAAAAACTATGGATTATTCGACGCTGGAATTATCGGAATCAACGGTACAGAATCTCGCAGATGAATACTACGGTATCACCGGAGCAGTAACCAGGTTGGCTGGCGAAGTCGATTTCAATTTCTATCTGAAAACACCAGATCATAAAGAATACACGATAAAGATAAGTCGTCCAAATACAGATAGCCGTGCTATTGAGTTTCAAAATGAGGTAATCAATTTCTTACTGGCAAATCAGTTTCCACTTCAGGTGCCCAGGGTAGTAAGGACTAAAAGTAAAGAGTTTTTTCAGGTACTGCAGGGGAATCGGGTGTTGAGATGTCAGCAATGGGTACGTGGCCGCGTCATTGATGAGGTAAATCCGAGGTCTGCCATACTCTTTGAAAGTTGGGGGAATATTTGTGGCTTGCTTTCCTTACATCTTTCTGGATTTGACCATCCTTATGCACATCGGGAATATAAGTGGAATCCCAGTCTCTGCTTAAATCAAAAAGTCAATCGTCATTTTATTTCCGATGCTGAGCAATTGGAGCTTGTCGATTATTTTTGGGAGTTGTTCGAGACCAAAGCGTTACCTCAATTGGGATCCTTACGAAAGAGTGTAAATTATAATGATGCCCATGAACTCAATCTGCTTTCAGATTCTGAACCGAATTCGGTCCGGATCACTGGTTTGATTGATTTTGGTGATGCGATTTATACGGAGACAATCAATGAACTGGCCATAGCCTGTGCCTACGCAGGTATGAGAATGTACGATCCTCTTGAGGCTGCGATGCAGGTGATCAGAGGTTATCATCAAAACTTTGAACTTGAAGAGAAAGAGCTGGCTGTACTGTTCCCACTCATTGCCGCCCGGCTATTAATTACTGTAGTAAATGCTGCAAAGAATAAGCAGGTTGAACCGGAAAATCAATACCTGCTGATCAGTGAGGCACCTGCGTGGGACTTGTTAACTAAAATGCGGGCAATTTCACCTGCACTTGCACATTACTATTTTAGGGAAGTCTGTGGTTTCGAACCATGTCCCACGAAAATCATCTTTGATAAATGGATAGTGGGAATGAAGGATGAATTTGCATCCATAGTCGACTTTCAGAACCAAAGAATGGCAGGCCTAGATTTGAGTGTTGGCAGTTTAGATCTGGGAAGTAACGCGAACTTTAAAAACATACATTCATTCAGAAAAACAATATCAGGCCTTTTAGAAAATAAGAGCGCTGACATTGGACTAGGTGGGTACGGTGAAATTCGTCCCTTTTATTCGAGCGATGCCTTTAGCATAGAAGGCAATAATGGCTCCAATTGGAGGACATTACATTTGGCAATGGATGTTTGGTCAGACCGTGAGCTGGCCGTTTATGCACCTTTGGACGGCATGGTCTTCGGAATGAAAAATAACGAGGGAGCTTGTAATTATGGCCCCACAATTATTTTGCAGCACAAGGTCAGCGATCAATTTATATTTTATACATTATATGGGCATCTCAGTACGGATTCACTTAAGGAGGTCTTTATTGGAATGCAAGTTGAAAAGGGCCAGAGAATTGCAACAGTCGGAATGCCTCCGGAAAATGGAAATTGGCCTCCGCATTTGCATTTTCAGATTGTCCTGGACTTACTTGGAAATGAGGGAGATTTTCCCGGTGTTGCTCTGCCGGAAAGATCGGCTACCTGGTTAAGCCTCTCTCCAGATCCAGCGCCTTTCTTTCCGAAAATTGAAGAAAAGCCGCCTAAAATGTGGACACCTTCAGAAATTGTTTTAGCAAGAAAGAAATATCTGGGTAAGAGTTTGAGCATCTCGTATATAGAGCCACTTCATATTGTGCGCGGTTATATGCAATATTTATATGATAGCTCAGCCCGGCGATATTTAGACACAGTAAATAATGTACCTCATGTGGGTCATCAGCATCCCGGAGTAGTCGAGGCTGCTCAGCGGCAAATTGAATTGCTTAATACCAACACCAGATATTTACACGAAAACCTGATCCTGTATGCCGAAGAGTTATTAGCAACATTACCTAAGGAATTGTCGGTAGTTTATTTTGTCAATTCGGGCAGTGAAGCAAATGAGTTGGCTCTGCGCATGGTCCGGGCTTATACGGGGCAGAAAGAGATGGTGGCGGTCGAAGTAGGATATCATGGAAACACCGGCGGTTGCATTTCTGTAAGTAGCTATAAATTTGATGGGAAAGGTGGGAAAGGAGCGCCACCCCAGACCCAGGTGGTTCCGATACCGGATACGTATCGTGGTTTATATCGCGATACCGGAAAGGGAGGAATTCTCTTTGCCAAACATGTGGGTAAAGCGGTGGAAAATATTGAGAAACAAGGCCACAGGGTAGGTGGATTTATTTGTGAGAGCATACTAAGTTGTGGAGGCCAAATTGTGTTGCCGGACGGTTATTTGAAGGAGGCTTATCAATATGTACATGCCGCTGGAGGTCTGTGTATCGCTGATGAAGTGCAAGTGGGGCTGGGTAGAGTAGGGGAGTCTTTTTGGGGCTTTGAACTACAGCAAG
>JABDLW010000156.1 GCA_013001805.1 Saprospiraceae bacterium
GCATTGGTCACTAATTCATTGACCATCACACGCGCGGTGTCATCCGCTCCTATCGAAGCGTTGATGTGTGTACAGTTGGGTCCTACCTGACCATACGTACTATACGCCCCTAATGCTACAAATATCATTATCTGTAGATACTTCCAGGGCGAACTAATACGCGAAAGTCCTGATCGGAGCCAACACGAATAATCCGAAGAAGTAAAACTCGTCTTTTTCATGAGTAACAGTTTTAGTTAAATAAAATTTTCGGTTTCTGCATAAGTCAAACACGGGCAGATCAAATTTTTCTTTTGCCCGATCATATTATTATCAAGAACAATACCAAAGCCCGAAATTTTGGGTAGGCGTTCAAATGGCTAAAAAAGCTTATGTATTAGGTTTAATTTTAATGTGTTTAAATGGAGGGACTTACATTGAATACAAGCGATTTTACACATTCCAAGCATAATCCATATACTTTCATCTATACATCAATAATATAAACATTATAAAAATTCGTAATATGATTAATTATAAGATATGTTGAATCATATTACATCATTTTTTATATGACATTAATTGATATATAAACCCATTGAAAAAAAGTTGTAAAAAAAAACCACGCCGGAATTGACGTGGTTTCTGTTGGAAGGATAAGCCTGTTTTTTCTTCCCTATTTAGGCGTTTTCTACTGCAAATGCTGGTTCTACCCAGCCAAATGTATCGGGTATTTGCCCCGTTCTCATACCATTTATTTCCGTTTTAAGTTGCTGTGCCAAGCTATCCGCAGCAGGTTGCAGTTCAATTAAAGTATCGCGGTAGCCAATTTGACAAACGTCTACTGCAACAGCAGCCGTCCCTGATCCAAAAACCTCCTGCAGGCGACCTTCGTCATTCGCTGTGACCACTTCTTCCATAGAGATTGGCCTTTCTTCGACCTTGTACCCTTTTTGGTTGAGGATATGTAAGAAGCAGTCGCGAGTAATACCTTTGAGAATTGCTCCATCTGTCGGCGGGGTAATCACCACATCACCTATTACAAAAAAGATATTCATCGTACCGACTTCCTGAGCGTATTTGAATTCTTTCCCATCCAGCCAGAGCACCTGATCAAATCCCTTTGCTCGGGCTTGCTTAGATGCAAACAGTGAGGCTGCGTAGTTTCCTGCCGTCTTAGCTTCACCTACTCCGCCCTGAGCTGCACGAATATATTTTGTACTTGCGTACAATTTTACCGGTTTACTATAATATGGTGCCACCGGTAAAGTGAGGATAATAAATTTATAAGTCTCAGAGGGTGCCACACCCAAAAACTCATCCGTGGCAAACATAAATGGTCTTAAATACAGCGCACTACCTTCTTGCTCCGGGATCCAGTCCTTTTCGATAATTACCATTTGTCTGCACGCCTCGACAAAGTCCTCCACTTCAATGTTCGGCATGCACATCCTGCTTGCCGAGGCATTAAGTCTGTGGGCGTGAGCTTCGGGTCTAAATAAGAGGGGAATACCCTCGCTATTCTTTGATGCCTTCATACCTTCGAAGATCGACTGACCGTAATGCAGCGTAAGATTAGCCGGATGAATTGGAATGGCGTCGACGGGGCAAATTCTGGGTTGCAACCACTGACCATCCCGAAAATCCATCTCAAACATATGATCCGTAAAAACACGCCCAAAAGGAATGTTGGTCATATCAGTAGCTGATCTTCTTGAGTCTTTCACCTGGTTAAAAACTATTTCCATTAGCTATTTGAATCTTAAATGATTAATGAATACAAAAATACTGAAATTACCTCTAAAAAGAATTTACATGTCCATTAGTAACGTATTTAACACGGGAGTTGTGCGCTAACAGTGTGAATATATTCCCTCAACTAAAAACGATAATGCCAGTCTCCGATAAAACACAGAGAACATTTTTCTTGGGTTCCTGCGTCTTTTACGGAAATTCCAACTGAACCATTTCAAAACCAGTGCGAACATCTACCAGATCCATCGCTAAAGTTCGCATATTTGTGTGAAATTGATGTAAATGGACCATCCTTTCCAAAGAATTCCACGATATAGCCTTCCTGTCCGGGAAGCTTCAGAGATGATTGGGCAGCAAGATGCAAGAATCTGGGTAATATTAGGAAAGCAAGAAGTGGGAGACCCTGCTCTTATGGAGCTCCTGAGAAAGATATTAAAGGCAATTGAAATTGATTTGGATCAAGATACTTTTCAGATACTCAGTGGATCAGGTAATTCATTCTATTTATCTGACATGCTTCCTTCCTCCTCCAATGACCCTAAAATCATATTTTCCTTTGGCGTTTCTCCCCAAGATCTTGGAATGGAAATCAAGCTCACACACAATCGGCCGTTTAAGCTAATCGGACATAGATTCTTATTTTCACACAGCCTAAAGGACATCAACAGTGACAGTGAAAAGAAAAGAGAACTATGGAAAGCCATTCAACCGATGAAAGTTAAATTATGAAGACCACATTGGCCGCCATTGTTTTCGCTACCAGAAACTCACACAAAATTGAGGAATTTAATCAGATTCTGCAGAATCGTGCGTTACCAAATCCCCTTCCCCCAATCATTGGACTGGAACAAATAAATTGTTTTGAAGAACTGGAGGAGACGTCAGGAACGATCGAGGGAAATGCAATACAGAAAGCCAGCTATGTAGCATCTAAATACGACGTGAACTGTTTTGCTGAAGACACTGGTTTGGAAGTTCAAGCCCTGCAAAATGCACCTGGTGTAAGGTCAGCACGCTATGCAGGAGACGAAAGAGATTCCCATGCCAATATGCAGAAGGTTCTAGAGGAGATGCAAGCTCATGACAATCGCAGGGCTCGATTTAAGACCGTCATTGCCTTATACTACCAAAGCACCGTATTGACATTTACTGGAATTGTCGAAGGCTCAATTACCCGTGAGCCCAGAGGATCGGCTGGATTTGGTTACGATCCGATATTTCTACCCGATGGTCAAACACAGACATTTGCTGAAATGCCCCAGGCAGAGAAAAATAGAATGAGTCATCGTTTCAGAGCAGTCGAAAAGTTGATCGAACATTTGACAATGCTGTGGTCAGATCAAAAGATCAATAATGAAGAAGCCACAGAATAGAATACTGGCCACACCATTGGTTGTAAAAAAAGCCCGGTTCACTCTAGCCAGGTTCTTTGGTCCCACCAGAGTATGCTGATAAATCAGCAGACCAATAAAAATAAATGCGCCAAGCCAATGAAACCAATATAGAGTGGGGATCAATTTACCTGCCAGGAGAGCAGCGTATAAAATCAGTAAAGAAGAGAGAACATGCAAGAAGGAGGAAATCAATAAGGCCCGCACTCCTCCAAGTTTCACCGGCATTGAATATAATTGGTTTGCACGATCAAAATCTGCATCTTGCATGGCATAAATAATATCAAAGCCAGCTACCCAAAATAGCACACTGAAACTATATAGAATAGGTATGATATCAAATCTTCCAGTAACAGCCAAATAGGCTCCAATAGGAGCTAGTGACAAACCCAAACCCAACACTAAATGACAAAAAGCCGTGAATCTTTTTGTATAGCTATATCCGAGGATTATTAATAATGCAACTGGAGATAGGTAAAAGCAGATGTCATTAATAAAGTAGGTGGTAAGAACAAATAAACCACTACTCATCAAGACTAACATCAGTGCCTGATTTTTACCGACAATACCTGAGGGTATCTCGCGTTGGCTCGTACGTGGATTTACTTTATCAATGCTCCTGTCGACGTATCTGTTAAATCCCATTGCTGCAGTTCGGGCAAATACCATACAAGCAATCACCTTGAGCAGGACTATCCAGTCTGAAACATAAATTCCACCCTGATAAAATCCCAGGAAGACTCCCAGCAATGCAAATGGCAATGCAAAGATTGTATGACTAAATTTAACAAGTGACAGATAATCTTTCATTGGTGATTACTGCTCCGATATGTTTTGACAGATAATTAGAAATTAAGATCTCCGGGAGAGCTAGGACGGACAAAAATAAAGACCTGTATGTAGCAACTACATACAGGTCTTTATCTAATTTATATTGTTAGACTCCTAACTTGATGCGTCAGGCACCTGAATATCTCCTGTGATTGTGAGAACAGTTGTAGCTGGTTCAGTATTAGCGGTGATAGTCACTGTCTTCGTTTGTTTTCCGCTCTTACCTTTCGAATCAAATTCTACCATAATTTCTCCGTCTCCACCCGGAGCTACAGGTTCTTTGGTCCATTTGGGAGTGGTGCAACCACAACTTGGTTTTACGTTACTAAGCACCAGAGGTTCACTTCCCGTATTCTTAAATTTAAAAATATGAGATACCTTTTCACCCTGTTCAATTATGCCGTAATCATGTTTCGTTTCTCCAAACTCGATCATGGTGGTAGGACCAACTGGCACGGCGTCAGCGGCTGGAGTCTCAACAGTACTAGCTGAAGTAGCAACAGCATCGGCATCCGCTGTAGAAAGCTCAGCTCGTGCATCTTCCTTGGCACTGCTTTTATCATTTTGGCAGCTGATTACCAGCAGACTTAAAACTGCTGACATCAATACGGCTAGGGGCAATCTCAAACTTTTCATATTTTAAATAACTTTAATTTATGCAAAAATAGAAGAATTTAGCAAGTTTATAAAGTAGACGATAGATAAATTATTGTGTTGAGGAACAAGTCAATTTGAAAAAAGTTGACTCGCGGCGATTATTTTTCGCAAAATGCGAGAAAGTCATCCACGTTCCGGGTATTCAGGCAACTTTCAGCCGGCAACCAACCTTTTCTTGCAATGATCACGCCAAAATGGATGTTGGTGATCGATTCTTTAGTATGTGCATCAGGATTAATACACAACTGCACACCTTTATCCACCGCCAGTTGAATGTACTTCCAGTCGAGATCCAGCCGATAGGGGTTTGCATTGATTTCAATGGCTACCTGATTGACAGCACATGCATCTATGACCTTATCAATGTGCAAGGGATAGCCATCACGTCCCAGTAAGAGCCTTCCGGTTGGATGTCCCAAAATATTGGTCTGTGGGTGCTCAATTGCGGTGATCAGTCGTGAAGTTGCCTTGTCGATATCCATTTTGATATTGGTGTGTACGGAGGCAATAACAAACTGGAATCCACTGCGAAAGTGGTCATCGAAGTCAAGGCTTCCATCACTCAAAATATCACATTCTATTCCCTTAAGTATAGTGAACTCCCGTTTCTCGCGGTTTAGGTGATCAATTTCTGCCCACTGTTGCTGGCTCTTTTCCTCATCCATACCATCAGCGTACACCGCGATCTTAGAGTGATCGGTGATACCCAAATAACTGTATCCAAGTCGTTCAGATTCTTCCGCCATTTTCTTAACGCTGTGCAGACCATCGCTATAAGTGCTGTGAGCATGAATTACTCCCCTGATATCTTGGTGCCTGATCACATTGCTCGGGAATGCCCCCAAATCCTTGATCTGTCCGGTCCTGCACTCCGGAGGGATGTACACACTTCCCAAACGGTCAAAGTATCCCAATTCGGTTTCGTTTTCCTGTACCGGCGCCTTTTGCAAAAGATGTAACGGCCCCGTGGTTTCCAGCCAACACTTTTCAAAGTCTCCATCGTCAGCCATAGTGAAGTTTACCTTAATATGAT
>JABDLW010000222.1 GCA_013001805.1 Saprospiraceae bacterium
ATCCAATTCGTCTCACATCGCCACCATTTTATAATCCATTCGCAGGAAAAGAGGAAGGACATGCTGTAGCACCAGGCACTTATTCGGTGACTATGTATGAATATACTGGGAAGGAAATGAAAAAGCTGGCAGATCCTGTGAAGTTCAAGGTCGAAGCTTTGGATATCTATACCATGCCACCAACACAACCGGAAGAATTGGTGAAGTTTAAAAAAGACGTAGCGCGTTTGCAAGGTGCAATTCAGGGGACGGGCACCATATTGTCAGACATCACCAATGAATTAAAACATGTTCGCAAGGCAATTTCCCGGACCGAAGTCGATGAATTTTCTTTTCTGACGCGCATCATCACGATAGAAAATGATATACGGGATTTGAGGATTAAATTATATGGTGACCGCATTGCATCCAGACTTGATATGCCTGAAAAACCTTCCATTG
Organism: Saprospiraceae bacterium; assembly: GCA_013001805.1. Taxonomy (GTDB): domain Bacteria; phylum Bacteroidota; class Bacteroidia; order Chitinophagales; family Saprospiraceae; genus JABDMH01. The sequence goes on from JABDLW010000222.1 coordinate 442, forward strand.
CAGGCATGGTGGGTTCTATAACTTATGAGTCAAAAAATGCCACCTCCAATCCTACAAAAACCCATCAGGATTTGTATCAACGGGCAAAAAAAGGTTATGCTGCATTTGCTAAAGAAGTCTCTGATTTACTGGACGAAAAAGTAATACCGCTTCGCCGGGATATACAGGCTGCCGGTGCTCCTTATACTCCAAATGCATTGCCTGAGGTTATTAAATTCTGAAATATCTTTTTTACAACACGGGTTTCCAATACATGGGGCAGGAGTGTTTCTGTTGCCATATACTCGAACATGTTTTAGGCTCAAATTTCCCGGCTTAATATTTCTCACTGATAATTAGGATTGCACACATGAACTTTCAAATAATATTTAAGTCGTCTCAGACCGTTTTTTTACCGTTTCAGATTTAAAATCTGCCACAATCACGACACCACTTGTAAAGTTCATAATATTGATTATTAAATCTGTAAATTTTGCTTAATGAGAAATAAATACAAGATCATCGGTTTTTATATGTTATTATTTGCCGCCTGGATGCTTTTCGAGGGAAATGCCTCCAATCCCCCCAACGGACGAACAAATGCACCTTTTGATAGTTTTTGCACCGGATGTCACAATCCCAGTGGTAGTATCATGGGTACTGTAGAGATTTCCGGAGTACCGGAAATGGTGGAGGCAGGTGAAACCTATGCGGTGACTTTAACCGTTTCAGTGACAGGTGGTAATGCAGCTCGAGCAGGTTTTCAGCTTGTCTCAGTGTTTGATGCCGACAACACCAATGCCGGTGACCTCATCGCTTCTTCTTCCGAAATGGGCACCAACGATTCGGGAGGCAGAGAATATATAGAACATCGCGGGGCTCAGAATTTTAACAACAATAGCGCCAGCTGGACATTTGATTGGATGGCCCCAAATGGCCCTGACGGAGCAGCAATAACTATGTACTATGCTGGTAATATTACTAACGGTAATGGCAGTTCATCGGGAGACAGGCCGGTATCAGGATCAAGTGCTTTTACGCTTTCGGCTCAGGTTGCTCCATTAGTGGCGGAGGTTAGTGATCAGATAAATGTCATGTGTACAGACGACAACACCGGGCAGGCAACCGTGACCGTAAGTGGAGGCACTATGCCATATACTTACCTCTGGTCTAATGGTGTGACAAGCGCCATGGCAACGGACCTCGCTGCCGGCGAATATACTGTGACAGTTACTGATGACGGTGGCATGGAGACCACAGTGGACGTAATCATTCTACAACAGGATGTCTTAGGACCGGACATCCCGACTGCACCCGTGACGCTCTATCTGGATGCAAACGGGGAGGCTACTTACGATGCTGATCCACTGCTGGCCATGATTATGGATAATTGTGGGGTTGAAGCGACTACCGTGTCACAGGAAGCCTTCAGCTGTGCAGACCTAGGCATCCAGAATATACAGATTACCGCGACAGACGGAGGAGGCAATGTCAGCAACGGTGACGTGGAAGTAACCGTCCTCGATACAGTGGCTCCTACCTTCGTGCAATGTGTTGAAGATATGGAGGTGTCCCTGGGAGACACAGTCAGATATGAAATGCCTGTTGCAATGGATAATTGTGCGTTAGATTCCCTGGTAATGACCGAAGGGCTGGCAAGCGGAAGTGTTTTTCCTGAGGGTGAAACAAAAGTGTCATACATGGCTACTGATGCCTCGGGAAATATTAGTTGCTGCTCCTTTTTTGTCACCGCACAAATGACGACCGATGTCTCAGAAAACGATTTGGAAAAAAACCTGACAGTCTTTCCCAATCCGGCGATTGAGGTGATCAAAATAGATCTGGATCGACCAGTGACCGGAGATCTTAGGATGGCTATTTTTTCCCTTACCGGAGGAACAATTTTCCAGTCAACTAATCTCGAGCCGAATTCTTCGGGATACTTTGAAATTGATTTAAGTGAAATTCCCGTGGGAGCATATTTACTTCAGATAAATCAAGGTCAACTGTCAGCCACCAGGAGGATTATCGTGCTGGAGTCAAATTGAAACGGGCTCGAATTGTTACCTCTCAACCGGAGTAAGGTGTGGTTGCTGTTGATGAGGTCCTCATGCCTCAGCATCTAATGGTGGCTCATGTGGTCGAATTGAATAAGGCGTAAGCCGTTGGCGTTTTACTTTCATGGCAAAGAAGCACTTTTGATAGTTTGTTAGGGATTCATTCCCCTGGTGCGATGGGTGGCTGATTCTGGCCTTCTCTGCAAACTTTTGCATTAGAACCGAGTGGAGTAATTCTTTTTAGCGATGTCAGAAACGCAACTGGTTTTGTGATGCAGGTCATCTTCCATTTCGAAAATTTATTCTAATTTACGGCAATGAATAGAAGAAGATTTATCCGTCGAACCGGTAGATATAGTTTAGGATTTCTGGGATTGCAAACTTTGGCACTCGGTTGCATGTCTGAGCCAACGACATCCACGCAGCGTTCTCCAGGATTCGAACACCCGGGCTATGGCCCTTTGCAGGAAGATCCGGCTGGTATTTTAAATTTACCGGATGGCTTTAACTATAAAATCATTTCCCGGCAGGGAGATACCATGTCAGACGGGCTCCTGGTGCCCGGGGCTGGGGATGGAATGGCTACTTTTGCTGCACCCGATCAAAAGATAATCATCATACGCAACCATGAAATATCACCTGGTGATATGGCCCGCGGAGCATTCGGCAAAACAAATGAACTTATTGGCAAGATCCCACAGGAAAAGTTTTACGATTTTGGAAGCGGCACCAAGACTTGTCTTGGAGGTACTTCCACACTGGTTTATGATCCGGCATCGGGAAAGGTCGAATTGGAATATCTGAGTTTGGCAGGAACGATTCGCAACTGTGCGGGTGGCCTTACTCCCTGGAATAGTTGGATCACTTGTGAGGAAAATACTAATGGACCCAACGATGAGTTGGAAAAGTGGCATGGCTATAATTTTGAAGTGCCGGCATCCGTCACACCCACTCTGTTTGATCCAGTGCCGTTGACGGCCATGGGCCGCTTTAATCATGAAGCCGTTTGTGTTGATCCGCGGACAGGGATTGTATACCAGACAGAAGATCGCGGTGATGGCCTCATCTATCGATATCTTCCAAAGGTCAAAGGTGATTTGAAAGCCGGTGGGACGCTACAGATCCTGGCTATTAAGGGACAACCGGGTTTTGAGACCCGGAATTGGGCCGACCTTCCCGGCGATAAGATGCCAGTGTCGCAAAAATTTGCAGTCGAATGGTTAGACATCGATGGAATTGATGCTCCCGATGACGACCTACGGTTGCGTGGGTTTGCCAAAGGTGCAGCGCGTTTTGCCCGCGGGGAAGGCATCTGGTTTGGAGATAATGAGTTCTACTTTGCTTGTACCAATGGGGGCAGAGAGGAGCATGGCCAGATATTTCGCTATATTCCTTCAGCTCGTGAAGGACAACCCGGGGAAAAGGAGGATCCGGCGACTCTGGAGATCTTTATCGAACCAAATAACTTGGAGCTGGTGGAAAGTTGCGACAATGTCACGATAGCCAGTCACGGTGATTTAGTGATCTGTGAAGACAAACAAACACCGCGAATTGTTGGTGTCACTCCTGAAGGTGGCATTTACCATATTGCCAAAAATGTCGGGTATCTATCTGAGTTTGCCGGAGCAACTTTTTCGCCGGATGGTCAAATCCTGTTCGTGAATATACAGGGACCTGGCCTGACGTTGGCAGTGACCGGGCCCTGGGCGACGCGTAGTGAAATGCCTGCTTAGCACTGACCAGGTCTTTGCGATAATTTAGGCCAAGACCTTACTAACTTACTAACCGGTAGATTCATTACCGGCCTTTTGCTGGCATTAGCCACTAAGTAGGGATCTGAGAATGCGGTACAATCCAAAGGAAACCAGCAATATCAGAAGTATTACTAGGACGAGGACATCAGGAGGTAAAATCGCAATCACCGGCACCAGGGCCGTTGACCAATACATGAACAATAAAACGAGTATCACCAAAGCAGCTGCAATTATCTGCTTGGTAGAAAACATGGTTTAACAGAGTTTGAGTGTCAGGGGGAGACCAGGTCTAAATATCCTATGCAATGACTTTGCCAAAAAATGAAAGTGCATAGAAATTTTGCTAATCCGTGTATTCCTCCTCCTTCAGACGACTGGAGATCCACCAATAATTTCCTGCGGGGTCAATGACTCCAGCCTGCCTGTCACCGTAATCCATGTTGTCT
>JABDLW010000225.1 GCA_013001805.1 Saprospiraceae bacterium
GACTTAGGTTAACGGTAGGCTGCACCCCATTGGCGATGGTCACCCCATTTTCCTGCCATATATACGTATATGGCTGGGAGACAAAGTGGGTAGTCCCTGAAGCATTCAGGGTTACATCGGCAGATCCACCACCAGTACACTCTTCGGTCTGGTCCGGTCCGGCATCTGCGATAGGCGGCCGATCGCCTTCCAGGACTTCCAAATTATCCGATGCCGCATTTCCGGTGATGCCATCCGCCATAATTGTGGTGGTAGTATTTGTCTTTGTACCTGATAAGGCATTATCCGGTATTTTCACTAACACAGTAGTTGAACATGTCGCCCCATCTGCGAGTGATGGTACAGTGAAGTTTATCAGGCTTGTCGGTACACCGGGATTAAAATTGCAGGTATTGTCGGTTGTGGACACTCCGACCATTTGCGCCCCTGCCAAAAAAGCGTTTAAATCATCGGTAAATGAAATACCGGTGGCCTCAGAAACACCTACTGCCCCGGCAAACGAGATTTCGAAGGTTAAATCCACCACATCACCGGGGTTGGCAGTTTCCCCGGGAAAGGACTTGGTCAAGACCAGGCTGCTGGTAGGACTGCCAATAACGAGCTTGTCCGTTGCAGGATCACCGGCGATGGAATTCCCCTCCAGGATGCCACTGATTAATCCCGTGGTGTTTGGATATTCGTCCGCTGTTGCGTTTGCAGGCACATCTAAAGTAACCGTAAACGAGCAGGAGAGCCCGGCATCCAGGGTGCCTCCTAGGAATCTGAGATTGTTCCCAATCATTTCCAATGTCGAACCGGTTCCGCAAACATCAGTGACTTGGGGGCCGGAATAAGTGAGACCATCGAGAGTCTCATCCAGATTGTCTAAAAATCCAATATTAGTTATAGTATTAGCGCTAAAATTTGTGATAGTAAACTCCAGATCCACCTGACCTCCGGGGATGACCGGATCATTAACAAATTCTTTTTGCAAACCCAGAAAAGGGATGGTGAGATCTGCAGTTGCTGCCGGACTATTGGTCACAATGCTATTGATGGTGCTCGATACCGGGCTCGTATTGTTGGTATAGGTATCAGCCGCTGTGCCAGCCGGAACTTGAATAGCCACACTGAAAGTACACTGTGTTCCCGGTGACAAACTGCCTCCGGAATAAGCTATGACAGATGGATCGCTGACATCCACGCTACCAGAGCAACTTTGGGAAACCACCTCAACGACCGTTGCTCCAATAATGAAGTCCTCCAGATTATCCGTGAAGTTAATGGCGGTCGCGTCGCTAGCCGTTTCACTACCGTAGGTCAGCGTAAATGTAATGGTATCTTTATCACCAGCTTGCACTTTGGTCGATGTAAAGGACTTGGATAGTTTCGGTGCGGAGACTACCACAATATCATCTGCGGCAGGAGCCCCCTCTACAGGATCACCGTCGAGAAGCCCGGTGATGGAAGAAGTTGCATTATTAAATAATCCGGTTTTATTATTTTCCGGCACTTTTAATGTCAAATCAAAGTTGCAAGTCTGACCCGGGTCAATCTCGACACCACTGATGAGGATAGAAGGAGGAGTTGCACTTCCGCTCACAGGATCGTTCAGCGGTGTGTATACAAGTGTTGAGTTTGTACCACAAAATCCATTGCTTGGCAGCATCACATCTTCAAAATACACGGAACTAAAGGATTGAAAAAAACTGACATCCGTCAACCCAAGCGAGCTATTGCTATTCTGAATAGAAAAATCCAAGGTCACCTCCCCTCCCGGCACTACCGGATCGCCGGTAAATTGCATGGAAAGCAAAGGTGGGGTTTGGACATACAAAATGTCAGTCGCTACATTCCCGGCAATGGACTCACCATCTAGCTCATAGCTTACCGCATCGGTACTACTTGTATAACCGTCAATAGCAGCTCCTGCCGGAACTTGTAAATTCACGACAAAAGAACAGGTTTCACCCGGACCCAATTGACCACCAGAATAGGTTAGTACACCATTGCCACTTATTGACCCCCCGTTACATATCCCTGACGGTAGTCCCGTCGCCGTCAACCCGGACAAGGCTGCATCGAGATCGTCTGTAAATGTAATATTGGTAGCGGTGCGTGATCGATCCAGGTTGGTGAGTGTATATTTTAGATTCACAGTGCCTCCCGGTAAGGCCGGGTCATCTACAAATGACTTGACCAAAAAGGTCCGGGGCACGCTAAGTTGACCCACGGCAAAACCGGCATTCTGGCTGCCCACACCAAAGGTGATATCCGATGACATTACGTTGAAGTTGCCGGTCCTTTCGGCCTTCACATCAACGCTGATGGAGCAAGAGGTGCCTGCTAAAACGGAAGAGCCCTGACCAAACGAAATAGCATTAGTCCCTACAGTGGGCACGCCCAACCCGCAGTCACTTATCGCATTAGCGGGTAACGCAATGGATAATCCAGCAGGAAGATTCACCGTTCCGAATAGGCTTGTAATATTGCTTGCATTGGCGGTGTTGTCAACCGTCAAAGTCATGCGACTCACTCCTTCAGGTGGTATATTGCCTGGACTAAAACTAAGCACCACACCCGGCCGGGAATTTTCCACCGTCAATGTAGCCATGGCCCCGCTACTACTTCCTCCATTCCAGGTCAGGGAAGAAGTGGTACTGGTATGACTACCGGCTACTGCACTGGTCACATAGACGCGAATACTGCAACTGCTGCCGGCTCCCAGGCGACCTCCACTGAACGACAAGGTGTTGGGACCATCCAGGCTAAAAATCCCACCACACCCGGAAAAGGCATTTGCCGGATCCGCAAAGGTTACGTTGGGTCCAAGATCATCGGAAAAGGAGAGACCATCGATCGGTGCACCTGTGGGATTAGTAAGGGAATACGTCAAAAGTGTTGTACTCCCGGGCCCAATCGATGCCGGTGAAAAAATCTTAGTGATAGACGGACTCACTTGAGCTGTCAAGTCACCCTGTCCGCCCCACATGAGGAGAAAAGAGAGAACGATTGGAGTGAGAATGGAGCAGAGAAATCGGGCGTGATTGGCAGGGGAAAAAAGATTTTTCATGGTCTTTTGGTTTTCATTTTATCGATACCTCAGCGAATGGCCTTCTTAGAAGAGATTCATCTGAGTTAGTTACTTTCTAGCGCGGAACAACAGGGTTATCAGGAAGTAACACATTCGAGCAGGTCCAAGCACCGAGATCAGCAAGGCCCCACAGGTACCCGGTTACCACATTTGTTGATCCAGCATTAAGATAAGAATATTGGACTCATATTTACAAGTAATACAATTAAATTGTTACGAGAAAGATTAAGACCATCATCAAGGACCCATTTATTCAGACGGTGTTGGCCTTGTCAATTCTGTAAAAACTTGTTGCCTTACCGTTTATGATTCTTTTGTTCACCCATTTCATACCCGCTTGCCGGGCCACTTTCTGAGATGCCTGGTGCTCAGCGTCGGTGGCAGCAATCAAGTAATCAAAATCCAAAGTGGAGAAAGCATAATCGATGATGAGTCGACTCACTTCTGTTGCATAACCAAACCCAGAATAAGGCCGCTCAATGACGTACAACAATTGCGGCTGCACCTCGTCGAAAAAATACCACAACCCGGCATAACCGATCACCTGTGAAATAACCTTCGACTCCAATTTCCAGAGTCCATATCCATCATTCTGAAAATGAATTTCATTTTTGACTAGGATTTCGGCGGAAACCTTCGGCTCTATGATCTGATCATCCCAAAGGTACTTCCTCACGTAGGGATCGGTATTCACCGCGTGGAAATAGGTGTGATCGGAAGGTATAAGCGGAGTCAGGGTTAATCTGGACGAACCCAAAATCATAAATTAGTGTAGCAAACTGTAAGTAGATTTAGTATATAACGTAGTCATTTTGTGCCAAGACAAATCCCAGATGCTGACCGCAAGCGTCAGTAAAAGCAGAACCCCGTCCGAATTGGCATTCGTGCCCGTTGGCGGGCCATGCCATACAGGCCGGGCGGGCGCGCACTTGCCTGGCTGGCTTCAGCCGACAGGTAGCCATAGCTACGCAAGGTTTCTGATGATGAAGTATTGGTGTAAAAGGACCAGTTAGATGCTATATATATTTAGAGTTTGCTACACTAGCCCGCCAGCTTGGGTGCTTCTAATAATTTAAAAAACTGATCCAGTTTTGGGGTTATAATAATTTCAGTTCTGCGGTTTTCACTACGGCCGGAGGCACTGTCGTTAGCTGCTTTCGGCACATATTCGGAACGTCCCCCTGCGGTCATGCGATCGGGAGAGACGTAATAATCGTTTTGCAATGTGCGTACCACAGAAGTCGCTCTCTTGACACTCAGATCCCAATTGTCAACAATACATTCCGTATTCATCGGGACATTATCGGTATGACCTTCCACGAGCACATTGAGATCGTCATGGTCATTGATGACCGTCGCTAGTTTGCCCAGCACATCTCGTGCCTGGGAAGTCAAGCTGGAACTGCCCGATCTGAACAGCATTTTATCAGAAATAGAAACGTAAACCACGCCACCGCGCACTTCTACTTGCACGTCCTGATCATTAATGTCAGACAATGATCTTTTGAGATTCATTACCAGTGCCAGATTAATGGAGTCTTTCTCCTGTATCTTTGTAGTCAGGTTTTCAATAAATGCATACTGCTGATTAATCGACTCAAGTGACTTATTGATGCTTTCTGCACCGGTCTTACTAATGACGGAGAGGTCGGAAAGGCGATCCAGGAGACTGGAGTTGGTATTATGTATGTGATCGAGCTGTTCCTGCAACTGGCTGATTTGCTGATCTTTCAGCGCTATCTCCTTCTTGGCCTTACGTCCACATGAATACAAGAATAGCAGGCCGATAAGGCAAAAATACTTTGCACGCGTCATAATAATTGTTGATAAAGGTCTTGATGAGAAAACAGTTTATCCGCCGTTTTTAGTATGAGACGTTCAAAAAAATAAAGGTATCCCGGGCTCCAACTGGCATTGAGTAAAACACCTTAATAGATTGCGAAAGAACTATGGTTGTGAGGTTGAAGCGTTGGCAAAATGGGTACCAACGACAACATCTTTATCCCCTTTCTCCTGTGTCAATAACGAGACACTATAAAGGTCGGTTCGCCGGTCTTTAAGGTTTCTGACACTTCCCAGGGAATGCAATTCTCTTATCAAATCAATATCCACGTCCACGACCAGGATCATCTCCGTATTGGGTGTCGCTTCCGCCTTCACCCCATTTGAAGGAAAAGCAAAATCACAGGGGGTAAACACCGCAGATTGTGCGTATTGGATATCCATATTATGTACCTTGGGTAGATTACCCACGCTACCGGCAATAGCCACATAACATTCGTTTTCAATGGCCCGGGCTTGTGCACAGTTGCGTACCCGGGAATAGCCATTTTGCGTGTCGGTCAAGAACGGTACAAACAAAATATCCATTCCCTGATGAGATAAAATTCTACCGAGTTCGGGAAATTCCACATCATAACAAATCAATACACCAATTTTACCACAATCGGTATTAAATGTTTGGATTTTCTTCCCTCCCATAAGGCCCCAGACTTTAGCTTCATCCGGTGTGACATGTACCTTTTCGTAGCTTTCAACTCTGCCATCCCGATGACACAAGAAGCCCACATTAAACAGCACTCCATCCTGAAGATACGGCATGCTACCGGTAATGATGTTAATATTATAGGAGATGGATAATTCTGAAAATCGGTCCCGGATTCGTTCTGTATATGCTGCCAGCTCCCGAATTGCTTCCGCTTCGCCCATATGATTATTGTCAGCCATCAGCGGGGCATCAAAGAATTCCGGGAACAATGCAAAATCACTGCGGTATCCGGAAACCGCATCTACAAAAAATTCTGCTTGCTGCAGCACATCTTCCAGTGATTTGTAAGGTCGCATTTGCCACTGAATCAGACCCAAACGCACCACTTTCTTGATGGCAACGGGTTTGACTTGTGGCTTCTCGTAGTAAATGTTATCCCATTCGAGCAGGACAGCGTACTCTTCCGAAGCGGCATCTCCCTCCAAATACCCTTTTAAAATCTTCACCGGATGAAAATCATTGGATAGCTGAAAATTTAAGACCGGATCATGTATTTCCCTTATGCGTACTTTTTCTATATACTCTTTTGGACTCAAGTCTTCCGCATAGCGATGGAAGTTTGGAATCCGGCCACCAAAAGCTATTCCCTTTAAGTTTAACTTTTCACAAAGTTCTTTTCGATAATCATAAAGACGGCGGCCCAGGCGCATGCCCCGCCACTCAGGCTTGATAAATACATCGATTCCATAGAGGAGGTCTCCATCACTTTGATGGGTATTAAATGTGTAGTTTCCAGTAATTTCCTTATAAGTGTGGGTGCGTTCGGTCACCTCAGAATCCACGATGATGGCCAGAGCACAACCGGCAACCTCATCATTTACCTTCAAAACTACCTGACCATCAGGGAATTTGTTGATTAATCTTTCAAGATGCTCCCTTTTCCAATAGGAGCCGGGCATACTGGTGTATGACTCGATCATCGCTTCTTTTATGTCCTCCGAATCCGAAGCGGTTAAATACTGGAGTTCTATTTTTTCAATTTTCATGAATTTTGGCTTAAGCCTGCATATCTGTGATTGCCCCTCTAACGGTAAGATGCATCTTCCTGGTATACCGGCATTATCTCTGAAACGTAAGCTGATAATCCTGCAATTTACGCAAGATTAACCTATTAGTATGGACTGCTAATAATGACTACTTGTTAATAATTTATCATAAATCTATATCAAATCGTACCTTTGTACGTTGTATATCGAGAGCCAATCGCACTTTCATATCAAAAATCAAAAAATATTTAATTCGATGAAAAGTTTATCAGGACTAATAATCCTTTGTTTAGCTGCGTGCCTAACCGTAGCATGTAATAATGCAAAGAATGATTCCGTACGTGATGAAGCAAGATCTACCTTGAGAGATATACCACCCGGAAGTGTGCCTCCGGCTACAGCTCCGGTGAGTAGTACACCGTCGGCCGTTTCCACCAGTGGTGTTCAACACTATATTTGCCCAAATAACTGTCAGGGTAGTGGCGGCGCAAGCGCTGGCACTTGTCCCGTCTGTGGTTCAGAGTATACCCACAATCAGGCATATCATAATCAACCTGCCAATTCTGCGGGTTCACCTGCAGGACTTCCCAGTGGACTGACTCTGGATCCCACTTCCGGTGGGGCTACAACTCCCGCAGTTACTCCGGAGCCAGCGCAAAACGCGGCAGGAGTCTGGCACTATACCTGCCCTGCAGGTTGTACCGGTGGTGCTGGGAGTGCCGGGAATTGTGCCTCATGCGGTCAGGCTCTGGCACATAACACGGCCTATCACAATTAAGGCAATGGAAAGAGAATTTAGTAAAGCCTAAACCAACGGATTTACCCTTATCTCTCGTATGTCATTCGTCGCTGGGATGTCGTCGGCGAGGACGCCTACGACGGCCTTGGGGGTAGGCCAAAGGCGGCCCAGGGAAGGTGAATTGCTGACCTACCAGATCTTCTCAATCAGAGAATTTACTGGGGAAAGAGAATTTACGGCGCCAAAGGAATTGGCACCGTAAAGCCTAAAACCACCGGATTTAACCTTATCTCTTGGAAGTCATCCGTCAAGGGAAAGAGAATTTACGGCGTCAAATGAATTGGCACCGTAAAGCCTAACTAACGGATTTACCCTTATCTCTCGTAAGTCATTCGTCGCTGAGATGTGGTCGGCGAGGACGCAAACGACGCGTGGGAAGGTGTATTGCAGATCTACCGGATCTTCTCACCCAAAGACTTTACATCAAATCATTCGCATGACACCGCGGGCAAAACCAACGGATTCAGCCAAACCGAGCATAGGATCATCCGCATCCTTTTCGTATTCCAGTCCCAGCACTCCCTGATAGTCTATACTTTTCAGAGTCTTGAGAAACGTGGGTATATCCAAAATACCCCGGCCCATTTCTACGCTCCCACCTTCAGCAGCTGCCACATTCACGTCTTTCAAATGTACATCGTACAAACGGCCGGCACATCGCTTGGTCTCGGTGGCGACATCCAGGCCAATCCTCACGGCATGACCGATATCCAAACAAACTCCCACACGATCATCAAGATCCTTTATACGATCCATAATACTTTGCGGACTGGGATATAACTCATCACCTGGTCCATGATTGTGGATAGCGAGTTTGATGTCATACTGCTGAACGAGTTCATTTGACAGGGGCAAGAGCTCGTGATTAGGTACTCCGATAATCGTCCCAATAGATGCAGCTTTAGCATAGCGAAAAGCATTCCTCACCTCGTCAGCCGTCTTCATATATATTACTCCGGCTCCATAAAGGTCAATACCTGCATTTCTTACTTTGGTGGCTATCGATTGAATATCGGCATCTGAACTGTCTAACGGCATGTGCATGCTTTTGAGTGCCAGATGTTTTATACCCAACTTGTTAACCACTGAAATCACCTCATCAATAGTAAATTTACGTAAGGTGTAAGATGCCATACCCAACGCATCATTTAATGCTGGCTCTATTGATAGGGTATCGATTTTTCTAAATGGTACGTAAGCTATTGCGGGTGCCACGGCACCACTGGCGAGTAATTGTAAAAATGAACTTCTGGATATTTTCATGGTAGTCTTATTGACGGGTTCCTCCAATTACCCCGTTCCTGGCCTGAACGTTCCCAAAAAGCGGGTGGCTGGACGGATCTTTCAAATTCATACATCGTTCAAGCTCAATTACGTAGCACTGGCTTATGCATTCGCTTCGCCTTGTTTGAATTCAAAATCTCTCATCCTCAGTCTCATTCAGGAGTAAACACAGGCACCCTGATATTAAAAGAAATAGATTCTAAACCATCTAAAAGTACGGTAAAAATTTATTATTTGGTCGCTTCGGTGAATAGTGAGATGTTTGCAGTAACATGGCACTGACCCATAAAAGATACAAGGCCAATTTGCCTGGTTTTAGTCTGGTACTCCTGTTGATGGTCGCCACCTTGTTCTACCGTCTGGGCTCCTGGGGTGTCATCGATAGCAGCGAGGGGCGATATGCAGAAATTTCCCGTAAAATGGTGGAAAGCGGAGATTATATCCACCCCACCTATTTGGGCATCGAGCACTATCACAAACCACCCATGACCTACTGGATAACCGCTGTTTCTTATTCCATCTTTGGCCCAACTCCCTTTGCCGCCAGGTTTTTTCTACAGATCGCATTCCTGATA
>JABDLW010000262.1 GCA_013001805.1 Saprospiraceae bacterium
ACATTGGCCATTTCATTAAATCCTTTAAAAGGGAAAAGGTATTTGACCCAACTGCCTTAGTCTGTAACATCGAAAGTCTGTTAAAGAAAGATTGAACAATTCTGCATAATAATTCAATGATTTTTCATCTAGATATCTCATCATTTTTATTACTTCTTTAAGTCTATCATCTCCATAGATCTCTCTTGCGATGATCCAGTCCCTGAGATCTCCCAGTTGTGCTACTCTTTCTATTATGTAATTTGAACTTTCATCCCAGGACAATTTACTTTGATCAACGTCCCAAAACAATGCCGCCGATAAGTCAGAAATTTTATACGATTCTTCCTTCATCATGACTTCTTTATCCAAAGATCTTGCCAGGGTCCTGTTGAGTCTTTACACCTGAAGCAGGATCGGATTTTAATGGATGCCTCTGCTTTCTTAATCAAAAAGTGCCATTAATTCATCCTTTTTCAAGGCCTTAAAGACCTTTTCATCGGTTTGAATAATATCAGTGGCTATCTTTTTCTTCTTCTTCTGCAGCTGTAGGATCTTTTCTTCGATAGTGTCCTTACAAATCAGCTTATAGGCAAAGATATTCTTGGTCTGTCCGATCCGGTGGGTGCGATCAATGGCCTGAGCTTCCACCGCCGGATTCCACCAGGGGTCCACGATATAAACATAATCTGCCTTGACCAGGTTTAAACCGGTATTACCGGCTTTCAAACTAATAAGAAACAATTTGCAATCGGGATCTTCCAGGAAATTATCGACTGCCGCCTTCCGGTTGGTAGTAGATCCGTCCAGATAACTGTAGTTAATCTTTTCCTTCTCCAGGGCCTGGCGAATCAGCGTAAGCATCGACACAAATTGAGAAAAGATCAAAGCCCGGTGGTTGCCTAATTCTTCTTTTATTTGCTCCAGGAGCATATCGATTTTTATCGACTGCTTCTTACTGGCCGGCAATGTCGCATCTACCAACTCCGGTGAATTACAAATTTGCCGCAGTCTGAGCAAACCCTCCAGGATCTTAAATTTTGCCTTATTTATACCACCTTCTTCCACCTTTTCGGTTACCTCTTGCCTGATCCTCTCCCTGGTGATCTCATATAGCTTCCTTTGCTCTTCTTCCATCTCACAATATAAGATCGTTTCCGTCTTTTCGGGCAAGTCCCTGGCCACTTGCTCTTTGGTACGGCGCAACAGAAAGGGATGTACGATCTTGCGGAGCATGCCCGAGGCTGCCTCGTCGCCAAGATTATCTATGGGGTTAGAGAAATGGTCCTTAAAACTCTTTTGACTGCCTAAAAGTCCCGGGTTGAGAAAACTCAGCTGAGCATAAAGATCAAACGTATTATTTTCTATAGGCGTCCCGGTCATTGCCAGCCTATTTCGCGCCTTCAGCAATCGCAAAGACTTATATCTAATTGAATTGGGATTTTTAATTGCCTGCGACTCATCAAGAATAATATAATTAAACTCCTTATTCCGCAACTCAGAGGCATCGCGAGCTATGGTATCGTAGGTGCTTAGAATCACATCATAATCGGCCGTGTTCTTCAACTTCCTATCTCTATTTTGACCATGATGGACAAAATAATTAAGTTCCTTACCAAATTTTTCAATTTCAGCACTCCAATTAAAAAGCAGGCTTTTGGGTATCACCACCAGACTGGTTCCATGGCCCCTCTTTTTCTGATCGAGTAAAAAAACAATCATCTGCAGAGTCTTTCCCAAACCCATATCATCGGCGAGGCAACCACCAAAATTAAATTCATCCAGGAATCTTAGCCATTGATAACCTAATATCTGATATGGCCTTAAGTTAGCATTGATGTTTTCTGGCAATTTATACTTCTTGTTTTTATCAAACGATGCCAGTGCCTGCTTCTTTTCTGATATTTCTTTTTTGAGTCGATCATCATCGATCAATTCAAACAGATCATCAACAATGTTGAACCGAAGCTTGCTGATCTGAAGTGAGTCTTTCGCCACATCTGAGACCGAAACTAACTTCTTCAATTTCTTTAACCATGTGTCGGGTAAAATACCGAGGCTACCATCTTTAAGACGGATGTATTTTTGATTGCTTTTTACAAAGTTTACCCAGTCTCTTTGGTTGACGATTTCATCACCAAAAGAAATCTGGACATTTGCCTCAAACCAATCAATACCGGATTTGATGCCCGTATTTATCACCGGACGATTGGTATTAAATCGCAACGTATTAAGTGACTCCTGGCCAAAAATTTCTATCTGATATTCTTCCGACTTATTAATAAAATCAAAAAACCAAGTACCATCGGTCACCTGAGTAAGAGGCAAATAGGCAAATCCCTGGGGCCAAAATGGTTTATCCCAGGTATCATGCAGTGACCTGAACTCAGAGCGAAACTCCGCTACTTTTTCCGTTTCTGCCTGGAGCTTCACATGGAGCTCTGAGGACATGATACTGGGCTCGGAAAACAAAGGAAAGCGATGTTCCTGATACAATAGCGAAGGCTCACAAACCAAAAAATTACCTACTTCACTTAAATGAATTTGTTTGACTCCATCTTCTAAAACCCTGGTTTTTAAATTTTGAAAATTGAGTGTTCCCGCACTATTAGCTTTCTCGGTGATTGATTTTAATAAATCCTTGTTACTAGCCAGGATTCTTATTTTCTCTATGAAATCAAAGGCCTTTAAAAATGGAATTGATTCTCGTTTTTCCATTAGAAAACCTCTTTCGTTCCAGCCCAGGAAATAATTGTTGTTCCAGTGGGCATCTCGAATACCGATCCGGTCAGAGCCCAATTGCCAGGAAAATTGAAAAGTGATAAATTCATTTTCGTCTTTGGCATCAATTAGTAAAACAGCAAAATCATTAGACAATGTGAAGGGCAGTAAATCCTTCTTTCTTATTTTCTCAGTATATCGAGGTTCCTGGTATATGTAGTAGTGAATTAGTCCAGTGAGTGGTTGAGCATAGTTTATCAGCACTTCATGAATGATCTGATCGTTATTCATTTCGAAGGCCTCAAGAATTGCAGAACTAATATCCCTGTTGCTACTTTCCCAGTGATGG
>JABDLW010000275.1 GCA_013001805.1 Saprospiraceae bacterium
CTAAAATGCTCCATTTAGAAAGAATGCCTTCACCGTATTCACCACCATCATAAGGCATGGCCGGTCCAAATAGACCTGCCATTTTAGTGCGCCATCCCAGTTCCGTTACCAGATCGTAATTCTTGGCCCGATTCGTTTTAAAATCGACCTCTTGTAAAGCGACCAAATCGGGATCGACATCTTTAATCACCTTAGCAATGGCATCGAGATTAAAATCATCATTTGTCGTGGCTCCATGCAGGATATTAAAAGTAAGTATCCGAATTTGGTTGTTCGGAGTGGATTCCTGAGCGGCCAATCCGGGTAGGACGAAAAAATAAATTAAAAAATATATGGCCAAATGCTTCATCAACTTTACTGGTTCGGTATTTAAATTCAAATTTAAACTGCTTTTCGACTATCCATAATTTATTTTACTTCGGGTACAACCGGTAAGATGATCTGACTTAATCTTGCACCTCCATGATAAATCGTTTGCTGAGCGACTCTGGTTTCAGCGCTACTCCCCAATGGAGCACCGGTGTTCAGATTTCGCGCAAATTGCGGAAAATTGCTGGAAGTGATATCAACCCTTATGCGATGACCAGGTAGAAACACATTGGCCGTTGGTGTCATGGCGATTTCGAATTCGTAAACTTCATTGGGAGTCAGGAGGTTGATTTTATCCAACCCGTCTTTGAATTTCGCGCGTAAAATGCCTTCACTCACTGGCATTGCGTATCCATCTGGTGCTACGTCTACTAATTTGACCATCCAGTCAGTATCCGGACCATCAGTGGCCGCAAATAGCTTCATGGTAACCTGACCGGCGATGGTGACGGGTTCTGTAAGAAAATCGCTGGTATAAACCAGTACATCTTCGCGAGCTTCAATTTCTCTTTGGTCTCTTGGCCCGGCTGCAGTGGGAGTCCCACAGCAATTATTTCCTCCGGTTGTCGATACCGGAAGCAGTGGGTCATAACGATATCCGTCCTGGCCACTGTTGCTAACCTGATTAAAGGTCAGCTTTCCATCACCGGTTACGGAATTTGCCTTCCCTTCGCTGGTCAGGTAAAGGCCGGTAAAGTTTGTGCCGGGGATAGGCCAGTCATCTTCTGATTGCCATTTGTTGATCCCCATATAGAATATTCTAACTGGTTTCTCATCACCGATGCCATTGTCTATTCCCTTCAGATGATAATCATAGAAGTCTATTTGCCGTTCAATCAGATCTACGTAAGCATGGTCGCCAAATTCAACACCTCCAAAAGCTCTGGAAGGACCATGACCCCAGGGGCCGACAATCATCCGGGCACCACTGCGGGCTTCCGGCGTGCCTCCATGATTTCGCATGCCAACGTAGCCATTTACGGTTCCCTGTACAAAAATGTCAAACCAACCGCCATAGGTATGACTGGGCACCGTAATTTGGGCAAAGCGTTCTTCATCGCTGATGGATTTCCAATATTCATCGTAGCTCTCGTGTGTGAGCCAATCCCGGTAGTGCTGCACCACACCTCCGGCACTTTGAATATCACCCGTGTTTAAGGGAAGGTGTCTTAAAATATTTTGGTATTTAAGGTTTTCAGTGGTGAAATCTGCCGTGTGCCAATATTGCGGAAGCATAATGCGGTTGGGCATGCGTACCACGCCCCAGCCATAGTTAAAACTAAGCCGGAATGCTCCACCCATCGAGAGCCAGTTTGCATAGATATTGGTTGAAGCGACTCCGGGAAAAATGGCCACAAGATGCGGTGGCTTCTGACTGGCAGCAGCCCACTGGTTATGGCCCAAATAACTGCCTCCCTGGGTTGCAACCTTACCATTGCTGAAAGGCTGTGCTGCTGCCCACTCAATCGTTGCGGTGCCATCTTCAGCCTCGTCCCGGAAGGGTTCCCAAATACCTTCGCTTTCATATCTTCCCCGTACATCTTGCAGCACAACCGCATATCCTCTTTGTGCCATTCGGGTCATTGTCTGATGCATCCCGTCCCGCTGCACTCCATACGGTGTTCTGACCACAATGGTGGGATATCTCCCTGCATCAACTGGTAGATAGACATCTGCATACAGTACAACGCCATCACTCATTGGAACAGCCTGGTACCGGAGTATACGGATGTCGTTGGATACCTGAGCTGTCGTCAGAAAAGTACCAACGAATAATAGCACAAAAGAACAAAAACGAATAATGAGCCTGCGTTTACTTATCATCATACTTAAGTTTTTTCCAAATATCAATGTAGGAATTTTTCCGCCGGGATTGCTCACCGATGTCGTTTTTTGTTCTATTGGGTATGCTTAATTTTACATCGTTTGCAACAGTGTTTCATGTTTTGGGATGGAAAATGATTGCTTACAGACCGTTTCTTTGATCCGAACAGGCGGTTTGAGGGCCCTTCCAATTTCCTATCTTCGCTTTCATGGAAATTTTTAGCATCATTACCATTCTCATTGTGCTATCTGCCTTATTTGGATTCATCAATGAGCGATTTCTCAAGTTACCCCACAGCATTGGTGTAATGATTATCGCTATTGCTTTCACTGCGGCCCTTTATCTAAGCAGTAGTATTTCTCCCGCATTATTCAACTACCTGGAAGAGATGATGCTCTCCATCGATTTTGAGACCGTCTTGCTGGATATTATGCTGGGCTTCTTACTCTTCGCCGGATCCATGCATACCAATTTTGATCAATTGCGGGTACAACGCTATCCCATATTGATGTTCGCTACGGTGGGTGTTTTAACCAGTACGTTTTTGATTGGCTTTTTCATGTATTATTTATTGGTTTTGGTTGGCTATCCGGTTGCATTTATGTACTGCCTGCTTTTTGGAGCCTTGATTTCACCCACCGATCCCATCGCAGTTTTGGGTATTTTGAAAAAAGCCGGCGTTCCCAAAAAATTAGAAACCAAGATCGTAGGCGAGTCGCTATTTAATGACGGTGTTGGCGTGGTTATTTTTCTTACTATATTTCAGATTGCCAGGTCCAGTCAGAACGAAATTCACGTAGGCGAAATATTGGAGCTCTTTGGTGTCGAGGTCCTCGGAGGCATTATCTTGGGCCTTATCGTAGGTTATGTTTCTTATCGTCTGATGAGGTCGATCGACGACTATGATGTCGAAGTGATGATTACCCTGGCCGCGGTCATGGGTGGCTCTTTGTTAGCGACTAAATTGCATGTATCCGGTCCCCTGGCCATGGTAGTTGCAGGCCTGATGGTAGGTAATGACAAGGTCAGAAATTCTGCAATGTCAGAGGTGACAGAGCAGTATGTTGACAAGTTCTGGGAGCTGGTGGATCTCTTGCTCAATGCCATTTTGTTTGTTTTGATTGGTCTGGAAATTCTAGTTCTCCATTACGAGTCTTACTTTCTAATTAGCGGCCTTTTGGCCATTCCCGTCATATTGCTCGCAAGATATTTGTCATTGATGGGGCCAATCAGATTGTTCAGCAAGAAACTGGACTTTGTGCCTAAAACCAACCTTATTATGACCTGGGGAGGACTACGGGGGGGTATCTCCATTGCCCTGGCTTTGTCTCTTGCTCCTCATATGGAACGCGATCTGTTTTTGATGGTTACCTATGTAGTGGTGATATTTTCGATTGTAGGCCAGGGGCTTACGGTGGGAAAACTTGTGAAGAAGGTAGCCCCAACTGAGTGAAATCAGCACCCGACAATAATGATTTACCCGTTTGCGTCCTAGTAATGATACAGTGAAAAATATTGCAAACCTTGAAGATATATCTCGTTGCCCTGCTTAGCCTTTTCTCCATTATTGAGGATGCGCGGGCACAGATTAAACATTATAATTACTTTGATGTCTCTAATGGATTGTCCTCAAATCATTTGACTGACCTGGCTGAAGCCGGAGATGGATATATTTGGATCACAACGAATGGGGCAGGGTTGACACGATATGATGGTATTTCCTTTGAAAACTTCCTGGATGAAAAAGAGACTGGAGGTCTGTTTTACTATTCGATTTATGCCTCGGCAAACGATGTTTGGTTTGGAACTGAAAATAGATTGTTGAAATATTCCTCCGGCAATTTTACTTCCTACCGGATACCGGCAGTTGGATTGATTAAAAAGATAGTCCCATTTACTCCAGAAATACTTTTTTGTATTGGTAATCAAGGGTCGGCTTTTTTTTCAACTACTCAAGGCACGATCAAGCATCAATCGATTTCCG
The DNA here is from genome assembly GCA_013001805.1 of Saprospiraceae bacterium. Taxonomy (GTDB): domain Bacteria; phylum Bacteroidota; class Bacteroidia; order Chitinophagales; family Saprospiraceae; genus JABDMH01. The sequence continues at coordinate 4,179 of JABDLW010000275.1, forward strand.
GATTGAAGTTTAATGATGCTATCTATCAGGACCATATTTTGTATGCAGGGACAACTCAAGGTCTTCTGTCTTTTAAGAATGATACCTGGGAAAAGGTAGCTTTGGTTACAGATTTTCAATTGGGTAATTGCTCGCTGGTCACGCCAGATATGCAGGGAAATATACTAATGGTCGATGCCGAAAATGGGCTGGTCAAATATTCGCGTGATGGTATGGCGGATATTCTGGCCGATCCGGCTGATTTTCCTGTTGATAAGATTTCATTTCTGAAAGAAGGAGCCTTAGGTGACATTTTTCTGGGGACCACAGATCAGGGGATTTTAATTTTTCAACCCTATGATTCCCTGTGGCAAAATCTCGATAATCGCCAACTGAATTACGATGATATTTCCAACATGATTTTTGACCGCTGGGAAAATGCCTGGATTGCTACCAGGGGAGGCGGGCTCATCAGATTTTCCTCACAGAACTTCACTCTGAGAAAGTGGCCCGAACTTTCTGGCAAATATATCGATCGGCTCAACATGTGGAATGACACACTTCATATTACTTACCGCGATGCACAAAGCGAGATACTTGTACACGATAAAATAAGACCATTTCTCCGCTCTGGTGATGAAGGTGAAGCTTTATTGGCCGCAACCAGGATGTCCCCGGTGCGAAAGTGGTACTCGACCGAAACAGCTCTCTACTATGTTTCAGACAGTCTTCATTATAAGGTGCCTGTTGGGGGATCTGCTGCCTATGGAACCGTCAGCCAGATCTTAGGTCTGGATTCGCAAGAGGTGTTGATTTTGAGTGGAGACCAGCTCTACCGGATGAAGGTGATTGATACCGGAGCAATTTCAGGACCTGTTTTTCTTGATACATTACTCATCAATGGGGGGGTGGATGCATTGCTGCGAGACCAGGCGGAAAGAATTTGGTATTACGGTCCGCGCAAAGCGGGGATTCTCGGTGCAACTTCTCTGGATGTTGGAAGCTCTCGTGTGACCGCCTTATTACCTATAGATCAGAAAAGAATCCTGATTGGCACTCAAAATAATGGGCTGCGCTTATTTCGTGATTTTAATCAGGCTAATACCGGGGCTGAAATATTGGTTGATGGAAACTCCTTTCCTGAAATCCGCGCACTGGCACTTGATGAATCAGGCAAGATCTGGATCAGCCTCCGTAATGAGGTTTGGGAAACGGAGATTTCCGGCACCGATGCCATGGTGATCCGTCGCTATAATGAGAAAGTGGGTTGGCCCCGCTTGGAAACGAGGCAAAATGCGTTGGAAG